>JABIQF010000195.1 GCA_018668095.1 Cellvibrionales bacterium | reverse complement strand
GTGTCTATCTATATTGAGCCTTGATTGATCAAATATCGATCAAATAGGTGTGATAATGGTGAGCTTAGCCTGTGGATAAAATAAAAGGCCGGAATAAAAATAAATAAATTTTATTTTAAATCAATCACTTACAAAAGGATTCTCGGCTCGCTCTCCCGCTATTGTGGTTGAGGGGCCATGGCCAGTAATCACTGTGGCATCATCACACAAAGTATAGAGCCGCTCGCGTATCGATTTTTCAATCGTCGCAAAGTCACCGCCAGGAAAATCAGTCCTTCCTACCGAGCGTTTAAATAAAGTATCGCCAGCAACTAATAACTTCTGAGACTCAAACCAAAAACTGACCGAGCCGGGAGTATGTCCTGGCGTATGAATAGCGACACCCGAGCAACACGACAAATGGCTATCATCTTGAATCCAATGATCAGGATCAGGCAATGTAACCGTTGGTACATTGAAGCGCGCGCATTGGTGCTCGACCATATCCCAAAGCATCTTATCTTCTTGATGCAAATGAATATCGGCGCCTGTCGCCTTCTTTAATTCACCGGCCGCTAATATATGATCAAGATGAGCATGAGTATGAACAATATCAACCAACGTTAAGTCATGCTGCTTGAGCGTATTTAGAATTTTTTGAGCATCACCACCGGGGTCAATCACTACGGCCTTCTTTGTAATCGGGTCACCAATGACACAGCAGTTGCACTGCAAAGGACCCACAGGGAATGTCTCAAAAATCATACCGGGATATTCAGTCTCAACCATCTTCTACTCGACCTTGTAAATGACTTAACAAATTAAATGAACCGCTATTTAGAACACTGGCTAAATTAACCGCAAAGTGATTGGTAGCGAGCTTGCAAAGCATTATAGAGCTCATCACGAAAGTCACTGCTCTCACTGTCCAATGACGCCGACAATTCAACCAAGTGCTCATTGTCTTCACGTCCATCCCACTCTTTAATATATGAGCCGTCTTTATAGCCATTATCTTGACGGAAGAAATTAAGCACGTTTTTACCGACATAAGCGACATATAGCGTCTCAAAGTCTAATTCCGCAGCGTCCATAAGCTGCCAAAAGCGTACCGCAGAGAAACCCTTATTCAACAAACACCAAGTTGATAAAGCCTCGGTAGCCGCATGTACATCCATGCCTTCACTCTCAATACCTTCCCACTCGGCCAAAATGCTATCAGCAATGGCTTCTTGATCTGCATGATCACTAAACATCGCGCTCATACCAAAATGCCAGATATCAATGATCTCAAGCTTCACCTGTTCACTATCAGGCACCTGCTTTTTCCACCATTTATAGCCCTGATGATCCATCAACTCACCACACTCAATCCAAACAGCGCGGTACCATTCGTAATTCTGAGTAATCCATTCAGGGTGAACCTTGGTATTCATGCTGTCTTGCATAGCCAGCATGGTCAGTAATTTTTGACGCATAATCAGTCGCTTCTCTATTGAATCTATTTAAGAGTTAAAAGCACCTCATCGGCGCTTGATTTGTCTATTATCGGCTTGGCTTTAATAGCTGCTGTCATTCATTTACCTTAATGACATTCCACGCATGCAATTAAACCATTATAAGCAACAGCTGTCTTTGCCGTTTATCTCTACGGAGTGATTAATCAATGAAAAAGATAAACTAAAAAGCATAACCATTGAGAAAGGAAGTAATATAAAAAACGTATCTTAAAAAAACAAAAACAAACCATATGTTTTTCGTTAGATTTTTTTTGATACACAAAATGACTATTAAGAAAAACTCAAATATTTTAAGATTTTTTTTCACGAATCAGTAAATATTGGATGGCAATCAATCGATTTTTTTAAAAAAGACTGGATGTATCCTCATTGCTGGAGAAGAGCAACGAATTCCTATCCACAGATTCTGTGGATAACTTAGTGGACAACTCTCAAACTTAGCCTAAGAATCCTTTACCTATAAGCCAAAAGACAGATTGATTGTTTTTTAACCACCCTATAGATTTTAAAAATCAATGACTTACGCGCTTTTCCTAAAATATATTACTAAAAACTAATAAACAAAAAAAACTTGCCAATGTAAAAAAACTGTGAATAAGAATTTCAAATGCGTACTTTTTCATCATAAAACGTCAATTTTATGGCCTATATACTAAGCCGCCACTAACATCGCTAACAAAACAGGAATAACAACACATGATACTAAGCTAAAGAGGAATTGAGCCCTCTCATTTATCGATAAGGTATTATGCAAAAAACCTTATATCAAATACTGCTAACCAGCGATTTTTATACGCTAAAGCGCTTTAGGGAGGACATATAAACGCCTGAGAAGCAGAATGAGTCGATCAATTGGAAAAAATGAGACCCTATATCAATAATAAAATCAGCCTACCCCTTTAAGCAGTAAAGACTTAACCACTGCCTTTCAACTCGACAACGGCTAAAAAACAACTCAACGTCATTTTTAAAGCCTTATTGGGAGAGTCGTCACTATTAATAGTCACTCTTAACAGTCATTCTAAGCAGCTCAACTAAGCAGCTGCATTAGCCCTATTAAATAGACACTGCAATTTTCAATTTGAATACATCATCTAGCCACCCTTCCCAGCCGTCATATCCCAACCAACCCAGAAGCCATCCTCCCACTAATAAAAGAGAGCCCGACTGCACAAACATTAAAATCAGAAACGGCAAACTTTCAACCTTTACAACACTTCATTATCGTTAGAAGGCATATTAAATTCGTTAGATATTACTTCGCAGACAACCATTTTAGTTAGCTTTATTAGCGCTTCGCATAAGCAAACTTCTGCCTTATAACTGGGCGAACGTTGACATGACATTGAATTGTGAAGCAGCACCCACCATAGCGAGACAGTAAGATAAAACTAATCTAACTCTATCACTCAGCCTTGCGCAAAAAGCATTCAGCACTAGCCTTAAATAATTACTTCAAACTGAAGAAGTGATTTTTCTTTTCATTAATTTTTATCACGGAGGATGCCATCATGGCTCTTGCAAATGCTTTTAGTAAAAATACTCTATCTCTTGCCGTCGAACAATCTGCGTACAAAACGAATGTTATTGCGGTTAATACTTTAATCACGAGTGTACTGTCTTCAACGTTACCCACGCTTAATACTAACCCGCCCGATTGGAATGAATTTGTTGCTGCTTATGAAAAAGCCGATGCCGATGCACTTAACTGGGTAAACAATGTCATGGCTCGCTTATTAAACGTGCCTGATGAAGTAAGAAGTTATAACCCTACTATTAACTTATTGCTTAACGATGCGAAAACACAGGCGCAAAAATTGATTAAAAATCCGAGTGACCCTATCGCTTTATCGACATTAAAGACCGATCTTAACAATGTGAATAGCCAATTCAGCTTAGTGGTGACATTTATAGCCGGCGCGCTAACAGCGATACAGGAATTCAAAGATATATTGCCTAACCTCGCAACTGAACTGCAAACCATTGCGACTAAATCCTCGTCTGATGCTAAAGCTGACGAAGCAGAAATTGTTAAGTTACAGTCAGATATTCAGGCTTTTAATGACGAGATAAAAAGTCTGACTGCATCACTGGTAGCCCTCGGCATTGCCGATGCCGCAGCATTAAGCTTAGGCACCCTTGCAACGATTGCGGCATGGCCAGAAGGCGCAATAGTCTGGTTAGTATTGGGACCTATTGTTGCAGTAGCAACCACGTATATCGCCATTGACGGAGAAAAAATT
Source organism: Cellvibrionales bacterium (assembly GCA_018668095.1). Lineage (GTDB taxonomy): Bacteria > Pseudomonadota > Gammaproteobacteria > Pseudomonadales > UBA7434 > UBA7434. Next base: position 8,356 of record JABIQF010000195.1, on the reverse strand, counting down.
GTTGCCGATAAAAAAGCTATTGTCGATGATCAAAATAAAATAACGGGCATAACTGCAGATGTAGCAACGCTGCATATTTTGGCAACTAACTATGCAGCAATGGCCACTCAGACAGATGAGATAGAAGCCAACCTGAAAGCAATATTGGCAGAGTGGCAAATCCTTGAGAGTGATGTCAACTTAGCAATAACCGATATCAAAGATGCCTTGTCTGATACCGCCACCGCTGATTTCGGTAAGGTAGCGCTTGACCTTGATGATGCCATCACAGAGTGGGCAGCCACCTACAAACAAGCCGGTGATCTCAACATCACATTAAATGTGAATGACGCTCAATATACGGTAGGAATGACGTCAGCCGAAGTTAAAACCGCGACGGATAACGGTAAAACCACCGACATTATTAAGTACTACAACCAAGTACAAAATATGAGAGCCTCAAGAGCGGCTTAATCGAATAAATGATAAAAAAGGTATGTCTATTCAAACCGGATTGGGAAAGCCCCTATCCGGTTTTTTTAACAACGCTTATTTTTATATCCAAAAGAACTGAATTATAGTTTATTATTACAGCTAAGAAATGAGCAGCCGCTTTCATTAAAAATAACAGTCTACCCTTCAATGATTAATAACGGCTATCACCATATATCGCATAATAAGGAATCATCAATGCCAAAAACGACATTCAAAATATTAGCCATTATCAGCCTTTTATTTCTAACCGCCTGCATTCCCTTTGTTCCGATTATTTAACAAAGGCACATACCTCAGCTAAATGCTTATAGGTTAAAGCCTAAAAAGGAAGCCAAATCAAACATTCATATTTACTGACTCTTATGCGCCAGAGTATGCGCATTCACCTCCCAGTTCTGGCCATCAAATTCGGCGATATTAATATCTGCCGGAATAGAATCTAAGCAATTAACATTAACACCTACACCATCAGGGTTTGAACGAGGTGTATAAAAAGGCTTAACACCACAAATAGAGCAAAAAGTATGCTTTGCCACCTTCGTATTAAAAGCATATACCGTCAAAACATCTTCACCGGTCAATAACGTAAAATCACGTTTAGGCGTAATAAGATGCAGGTAACCCGACTTAGTACAAATAGAACAATTACAGCGAACGGCCTCTAAGGCACCTGTAACTACCACCTCAAAAGTAACCGCGCCACAATGACAGCTGCCTGAGTGAATCATAATGCTCTCCAAAACCATAACGTTGAGCTAAATATTATATTAACCAACAGCCTCAACAAGACGACCGCCCAAAACGATGAGAATTCGACATCAATCAGGGAGCAAACTTCTACTTATTTATTGACGTCAATAACAACACGCCCTTTCACCTGCCCAGCAAGAATATGCTCGCCCAGCGCAGGCAACTCAGACATTGCTCTTACCTCATACAAAGAGGCTAGCATAACCGGATCTATCAACTCAGCCATTGCCGCCCAAGCTCGTGCTCTTCGTGACTGGCTTGCCATCACCGAATCAATACCACGCAATGTCACGGCGCGTAAAATAAAGGGCGCGACTGTCGTCGGCAAATCCATACCCGCTGCCAGACCACAGGACGTCACAATGCCCTCATACTTAACCTGCGCTAACACTGAGGCTAATGGTTGCGAACCCACAGAATCTACAACCGCCGTCCATTGCTCAGCGGCTAAAGGTTTTGATTCGGTATCAAAAATCGCTCTATCAATCACCTCGCTAGCACCGAGATTCATCAAAAAATCATGCGTACTATCAACTCGACCCGTCGATGCTGTTACCAAGTAACCAAGCTTAGCCAATAACATAACCGCCATTGAACCCACACCGCCGGCAGCGCCTGTCACTAACACAGGACCGTCTTCAGGCTTAACACCATGATCCTGAATAGCCATCACGCAAAGCATAGCGGTATAACCCGCAGTACCAATGGCCATGGCCTGCTCGCTAGAAAAACGCTTATCTAAGTTAACTAAAAAATCAGGATTAACACGCTGCATCTGGCTGTAGCCACCCCAGTGACTCTCGGACAAACCATAGCCGTTAACTAACACTTTATCACCGGCTTGATAACGAGCATCCGCTGATTCCACAACCGTGCCCGCCAAATCAATACCACCAACCATAGGTAAACTACGGCAAACACGCCCTTTACCTGTCACCACTAAACCATCTTTATAATTTAATGAGGAATACTCAACCGCAACTAACACTTTTTCATTGGGTAAATCAGCCAACGTTAACGATGTAATAGCTCCCACTGTTTTAAGCGGTGATGTTTGATCATCATTCTTATTAACGACGAATGCATTAAAGGTATCGGACATGGTATTTTGATCCTATTTTTAACGGTATGGCATATGTAGGAACAAACCATAACTTAACTTTTAATCTCGTATAATTATTCGCTAGCTATATTTTCGCAGCTCGGCACGTGCAACTTGACGACGATGAACTGCATCAGGCCCATCGGCTAACCGTAGCGTTCTAGCAGACATATACATATGAGCCAGTTTAAAATCTTGCGAAACACCTGCTGCTCCATGCATCTGAATGGCTTCATCAAGAATTTTAAGCACCATATTTGGCACTATCACTTTAATCTTTGATATCCAAGTGCGCGCCTCTCTTGGATCATCACCATCTATCAATGCGGCAGTCTTAAGCGTTAACAAACGTGCCATATCTATTTGCATTCGAGCGTCTGCAATAATGTCGACATTGCCGCCAAGTTGCGCTAACGGCTTGCCAAAGGCTGTGCGACTCGTCGCTCGTTGACACAACATTTCTAAGGCTTGCTCTGCGACACCAATAGCGCGCATGCAATGATGAATCCGACCCGGCCCTAAACGACCTTGCGCAATTTCAAAGCCACGCCCTCGTCCTAAAATAATATTGTCGGCCGGCACACGGACATTGGTAAAACGTAAATGATAATGACCATGAGGTGCATCATCCATTGAGAAAACACCCATTGGCCGTACTTTCTCTAAACCTTTAGAGTCTAAAGGCACTAAAATTTGCGATTGCTGCTGATGCTTAGGGGCATCTAAATCAGACTTAACCATACAAATAAGAATTTTACAGCGTGGGTCCCCCGCGCCTGAACAATAAGTTTTTTCACCGTTAAGTACCCATTCATCGCCATCTAAAACCGCCGACATAGCAACGTTTGTCGCATCACTTGAAGCAACATCAGGCTCTGTCATTGCAAATGCCGAACGAATCTCACCGGCTAATAATGGCTCTAACCATTGTTGCTTTTGCGCTTCTGTTCCATAACGTGCCAACACTTCCATATTGCCAGTATCGGGTGCGCTGCAATTAAATATTTCAGGCGCCAAATGTGATTTACCCGTTGCCTCTGCAATATAAGCGTATTCAACCGTGCTTAAACCACCGCCACCATCAAAATCGGTTAAGAAAAAATTCCATAATTTTTTAGCACGCGCCTTTTCTTTTAACGTTGAGAGAATCTCTTTTTGTCTGTCAGTATGTTCCCATCGGTCACCAACATTCACTTCATCTAGAAACTCTTGATCAAGCGGCATAATTTCATTTTCAATGAATTCTACGGCGCTTGCTAATATCGGTTTTAAACGATCACTAACTTCTAAATCCATAATTTTTAACCTATTGACTCATATTGGGTCTTATCAATGTCTATAAACTATCAAAACGATACTTCAGCCATCGTTATAATTTTGAAACGGCAATTAATGCTCGACAATGTTCACACAAAGTTTTTACGCCTAAAGCAAATCTGGCAAATCGCTGATCAGTGGTTTGACCATGATAAAAGCGGTAGTAAATTTGCTGCAAAATAACCGCATTGCGAAAATAACCATAAACGGCATAAAAATCGAATCGACTAATATCAATGCCGGTTTTAACACCATAATATTCCAATAACTCATTGCGCGTCGGCATACCATCAGCATCACTTGGCTGCACCGCAAAGGCTTTCATGGCAGCAGTATCATCAGACTGCACCCAATACGCTAAGGTGTTAGCAAGGTCCATTAAAGGATCACCCAAAGCACTTATTTCCCAATCTAAAACCGCTTTAACATGTAAAGGATTGTTAGCATCGACAATCATATTATCGATACGGAAATCGCCATGCAGAATAGCAGAGCTGTTTTGTTTACTTGGAATCTTATCTAATAGCCACTCACGTACATCAGCAAATGATTCAACATCATCCGTTAATGATTTTTCAAAACGCATAGTCCAACCTTCAATTTGGCGTCGAACATAGCCATCAGGACGACCAAAGTTTTCGAGACCTAAGACTTTATAATCTACTTGATGTAATTCAATAAGCTTATCAAACATCGACATAGCTAACTGATGGTTTTCGGCGGGGCCAAATCCCCACGCCGCTGGGATATCAGTTTCTATCGAATATCCTTCAACTTTATCCATCAAATAAAATTCAGAACCTAGAACTGCTTCATCATCGGTATAAAAAAAGGTTTCTGGCAGGCAGAAAAAGCCGGCTTAATCTTATTCATAATAGTGTATTCGCGCGACATACTATGCGCGCTTTTCGCCTTGGTTCCAAACGGCGGCCGGCGAAGCACAACACCTCGCTCGGGATACTTCAACAAATAAGTGAGATTAGAGTTTCCGCCTTTAAACTGTGTGAGTTCTGGCCTACCGGTTACACCACCCACATGCTCTTTGACGAGCCTATCGACAATATCAACATCTAACTGCTGTCCATCACGAACAGCAATCGTAGGATTCATTTCGTTCACTTCGGTCATAAAATATTCTCGGCTAAAAGCCCAATATAATTTTTTATCTTTTATCTTTCATCTAACGAGCAGCTAAAGCACCTCAAACAGCCCCGCTGCTCCCATACCACCACCAACACACATAGTAACGACGACATACTTAACACCACGACGCTTACCTTCAATTAACGCATGCATCACCATACGACTACCGCTCATACCATAGGGATGACCAATAGCAATGGCACCGCCATTCACATTTAAGTTTTCATTGGGAATACCTAGTGTATCGCGACAATAAATAACCTGAACTGCAAACGCCTCATTCAATTCCCACAAACCAATATCGTCCATGGTTAAACCATTACGAGCTAACAGTTTAGGAATGGCGAAAACCGGACCTATACCCATTTCATTTGGCTCACAACCGGCCACTGCCATACCTCGATACACACCCAAGGGTTCAAGGTTACGCTGCGATGCCAAAGTGCTATCCATCATCACCACGGCTGCGGCACCGTCAGAAAGCTGAGAGGCATTGCCGCCGGTAATACAGCCATTTTCACGCACTGTTTTTAAGCCTGCTAAACCTTCAACGTTAGTGCTTGGACGATTGCCTTCATCTTTACTTAACGTCACTTCTTCTTCGCTAATTGCACCTGTCTCTCTATCAGCGACTAACTTAGTGGCTGATAATGCCACAATTTCATCATCAAACTTTCCCTCTGCTTGACCCGCTGCCGTGCGCTGCTGCGACTGCGCAGCATACTCATCCTGCGCTTCACGGCTAATATTGTAACGATTGACCACTAACTCAGCGGTATCTAACATCCCCATATAAATATCGGGTGAATGCGAAATAGCTAACGGATCAATAATGCGAGTAATATTCATATGCTCGTTTTGTACCAAGCTAATAGACTCACAACCACCGGCTACCACTATCGGCGAACCGTCCATAACAATTTGCTTAGCTGCAGTGGCAATCGACATTAAGCCGGATGAGCACTGGCGATCAATAGTCATACCCGATACAGATGGCGGCAAACCTGCAGCAATCGCGGCAATACGGCCCAAATTACTCGACTGGGTACCTTGCTGTAATGCAGCACCAATAATGCAGTCATCTATTTCAGCAGGATCAACACCCGCTCGGGCAACTGCATGTTTAATCGCATGAGCCGTCATTGATGGCGCTTCTAAATTATTAAATGCACCGCGATAGGCTTTGCCTATTGGTGTACGTGCAACAGAAACAATAACCGCATCTTTACTCATCACTTTCACTCTCTTATTAATCAAAGAACATATGCGTTATAAACTTAAGCATTAGCTTTTAAATAGGCCATTGCTTTACCTAAAAATTTCTCTGGCTGCATAAAACCTGAATCATAATCTTGCTGACCATCAAGATTATTAATTGCATCCATCTGAGCCATTACGGCTTCAGGGCTTTGTTGATCGGCCCCTAAGTAAATCCCTTCAGTTTCAAAAATACGAGTAGACGAATAACCGCCTGCACCCGCACAAAGAATATAATTACTTGGAGAATCTTTATGCACTAACGCTAGAGCACCGGCAGTTACCGCTTCTGCCGTTAGGGTCGCTATGGTTTCAGGTGGAAACAATGACTCTGTCATGCGGGTTGCTGCGCTAGGTGCCAGTGAGTTCACTTTAATGTTGTACTTACCGCCCTCTAAGCTCAAGGTGTTCATTAAGCCGACCACCGCCATTTTTGCAGCGCCGTAGTTAGCTTGTCCAAAGTTACCGTACAAGCCGCTCGATGACGTTGTCATCATAATACGGCCATAACTTTGTGTGCGCATCGTTTCCCAAACGGCTTTACAGCAATTCACCGAACCCATTAAATGTACATCCATCACGAGCTTGAAATCATCTAAGGTCATTTTAGCGAAAGATTTATCGCGTAAAATTCCTGCGTTATTCACTAACACATCAACACGGCCCCATTGACTCAAAGCTTGCTGAACCATGTCATCAACCTCATCAAAATGAGCAACGTTAGCGCCATGCGCCATTGCCTCCCCACCGTTTGCTTTTATTAATGCAACGACCTCTTGAGAGGCAGCAGATGATCCACCACTGCCATCAACACCGCCACCTAGATCATTAACGACTACCTTAGCGCCTCTTGCTGCTAGCGCTAATGCATGTGAACGACCCAAGCCACCACCGGCTCCAGTTACAATCGCAACTTGATCTGTAAATTCAATTGTCACTTACTTACTCCTCATGCTTTAACCTTAAGACTGAATGGATTTATCATCCTAAACAATTACTGAACCATTTGCAGACTTAGCCATTCACACGCTAAAGCAGGACGATCAGAGCCTTCAATCTCTATAGTCACAGCAACGTTAAACTGATATTGACCAGGCTTTGTCTCCTCTATCTTAAGGTATTTTGCTCGCGCTCGAATACGGCTATTCACCTTAACAGGCGTTAAAAATCGCAGCTTATCAAAGCCATAATTTATACCCATAAAACAGCCTTCAATAACAATACTGTATTGCTCAGCAAAATGTGACAGCAATGACACACTTAAAAAACCATGCGCAATAGTCGAACCAAACATCGTTTCTTTCGCTTTAACCGGATCAGTATGAATAAACTGTTGATCCAACGTGCAATCAGCAAATTGATTGATTTGTTCTTGAGCAATAGTAAGCCAGTCCGTAGGCTCTGTTTCGAAGCCAATATAATCAGCAATCTCTGCCACTGTAATCGTTGTTGTCATTACGACACTCCAAAAAAAATTCTATTGAAAATATATGCTTAAAAACGCTAAAACCACTCTTTCTGCATTGCATAGCAAGTATCATCTAAATCACTTAACAACGCTGCCCAAGCATAAATTTCTGGCAATTCGAATCGGTAAAAATATTGCATGGCATGCAGCTTGCCATGATAAAAATTATGCTCTTTATCATCTTCGGTATTTGCCAAACCAGCCTCGGCTACCAGGCCCAACTTTAGCCATGTCCAAGCAATCACAATATTGCCAAACATATCGAGGTACTTAACGGAATTCGATAACGCTAAATCAATATCTTTTTCGGCCATAGCTGCCGACAATAATTCGGTGGTTGATGTGAGTTGCATGCATGCCTGCTCTAGCTGCGCAGCGAATATCGCTAAGCGCTCACTGTCCTTAGCTGCCGTAATGCTTGAATCTATTTCTGACAGCACCGCCTTAAAGCCTGCGCCATTTTTTATGAGTATTTTTCGGCCCAGTAAATCAATCGACTGGATACCTGTCGTTCCTTCATGAATCGGGTTTAATCGATTATCACGGTAAAACATTTCTACAGGGTGTTCATTTACATAACCCGCGCCACCCATCACTTGAATCGCCATTGAGTTAGCCTTACAGCCGTACTCAGAAGGCCAAGTTTTAATAACCGGTATTAAGGTATCTAACAACAAGCTGGCATAGGCGCGCCTATCTTGTGAGTCAGAGGTTTTGATATCATCAACTAATTCTGCGCCAAACATACACAGCGCAAAGCCGCCTTCGGCATAGGCTTTTTGTGCAAGTAACATGCGCTTCACATCGGCGTGTTCAATGATATTGACTTGAGGCGTTAGAGGATC
>JABIQF010000176.1 GCA_018668095.1 Cellvibrionales bacterium | reverse complement strand
GCTTTAATTATCCAACTGAGTTAGAAGCTGACAGCCTATATGCGGTAAAAATTTGGTTTCACCAAACGCTTATAGGTTTTGCCGCTTACATCCGAATTGTTGCTTGTCACCGTGCAATTGATGGTGGTTATCATATGTCTTGTGCTTTTGAAGACCTTCCCGACCTAGATGAACAAGTGATTGCACGTCATATTATGCAAGTGCAAGCGCGGCAGCAGCGATTAAAGCATTCCTTAGATGCTCATTCTGATAGTTAGATATAGGGTTAGAGAATTAGTTAGAGAGTAAGATAAATTGGAGGCACTATGTTTTTTCGTATCATTACAGCTTTCTCTATGAGTGTTGCTGTTAATATTTTCTTAATTAGCAACAGCCAAGCAGAAGTGATTCAGATTCCGATTGCCTCGCAAGCAGAAGATTTACAAGCGGTCGATCGCCCTGAGCGAGGCAGCAGCAAGACGCAAGTGTTAGCGCAATACGGTGAAGCGTTATCCAGCAGCAATAATGTCGGCGAGCCGCCAATTAGTCGCTGGGAATATCAAAATTTTTATGTGGTGTTTGAAAGTGACTCAGTTATTCACAGTGTATTAAAGCATCGACCAAAACATTTGCCATAAACCCTCTTTTTATTCTTGTTTATACGATAGACTACCCCGCATTAAATATAGCGAATGCATAAGATATTATGCATTCGCTATTCCGTATTATTCTTAATAAAAGCCCCTTACCTATGCCAACTAAACAGCTGTACAGTTTTGACCAAGAAACCTTTTTAAATGAATATTGGCAAAAAAAACCACTGCTCATCAAGGGTGGCTTAGCTGGATGGTCTAACCCGATTAGCGCCGATGAGTTAGCTGGCTTAGCCTTAGAAGAGCATGTTGAATCACGGCTTATACTGTCAAGACCTATTGCTAATAGCCTAACTGAAAGCCAGTGGATACTGGAGCAAGGCCCCTTCTCTGAACAACGTTTTAGCTCATTAGATGAAAAAAACTGGACCTTATTGGTTCAAGCCGTTGATCACTATGCGCCAGAAGTTGCTCAACTATTAGCTTACTTTGGCTTTATTCCTAGCTGGCAAATCGATGATGTTATGGTTAGCTATGCGACTAAAGGCGGCGGCGTTGGTCCGCACTATGATCGCTATGATGTGTTTTTAGTGCAGGGACAAGGTCAGCGAGAATGGCAAATAGGACAGAACTGTCATCAAGATACGCCACTGCAAGAAGGACAGCCATTATCATTACTGACAGAGTTTAATAACGCTGAGACCTACCTGCTCTCCCCTGGTGATATTCTTTATGTGCCACCCTATGCATCGCATTGGGGAACGGCTTTAGATAATGATTGCATGACCTATTCTGTAGGCTTTCGCTCACCTTCAAAGGCTGAGATGTTAGATGATTATGCGGGATATATTCAGCGCCATTGCTCTGAAGACGAACGATTTCGAGATGCTGATATAACGACTTCTGGTGCGGGTGCCATTGATGCAAAGACCATTGATAATTTAGCGGCAATGTTGGTTGAGCAGCTAAGTGATAAGGAGCAGTTGCGTCGCTGGTTTGGGCGTTGGGCTAGTCAGAGTAAATATGCTGAAACAATAAGTGATGAGGCTTTTGACATTAATGATGATGAAGAGCTGGTTATTGATGAGGTCGATTTTTCGGATGCGGCGCTGAGGATTCATAGGGATACAGCATCACGTTTTTATTATATCAATGCTGGTTCTAGTGATGATTTATCGCTGCAGTTTTTTATTAATGGTCGGGAGGTGGCTTTGGCTGAGCCGTCTCAGAAGTTGCAGCATTCGATTAAAGTGATTTGTAATGAGTTGGTTTTTTCGGTTGAGGCTTTGCAGCCTTGGTTGGAGGATGAGTTTGCGCGTAAGGTGTTGGCTGGGATGTTTGAAAATGGTGAGTTGTATGTTGAGGATGATTCTTTTCAGGAGTAGACGGTTGGCTGGGGAGCTTATATTTTTTGAGATCTGTTATGGGTTGATGTTTTTTAAACTTTTAAGTTCAAGGTCGTCGGGAGTGGCCCGACATGCCAGTCATTTTTTGATTCGCTACGCTCACCCTTCGGGTCGCCCTTCAGGCGCTGCGCAAACTACGC
>JABIQF010000170.1 GCA_018668095.1 Cellvibrionales bacterium | reverse complement strand
CTACCAGTGCCTTAGAGCATGATCATTACGATATCGCTTTTCATCGTTTAGCAGTGCATAACACCACGCGCTTTAATGAACCGGTGTTTGATGCGCCTATTGGCACTTTGCATGACTGGGAAATTTTTAATGGTCTAGGGCAGGCTATCGCTGAACGTAAAGGCATAGATATTAAGTTACTACCATCGCCCGATAAATTAATGGATCTGGGCATTCAGCATGGACCTTATGGCGCGGCTACGGGACACTCGTTAGCGCTGACGCTCGATAAAATTAAACAGTATCCTCATGGTTTAGATTTAGGTAAGTTGACGCCCAGTTTGCCTGAAAGGCTGTGTACCAAAGACGGAAAAATTACGTTACTGTCAGACTATATAGAAAAAGATATTATGCGACTGAAGCGTGATCAAATCGAGTTGCAAGCAGATGAGTTTTTACTGATTGGTCGTCGCCATATTCGTAGTAATAATTCATGGATGCATAATTCTCATCGCTTAGTGAAGGGTAAACCACGCTGGCAGTTACTCATGCATCCTGATGACCTAGCTGCACAGCAGATACAAGATAAATCCCAAGTGCGTATTCAATCACGTGTTGGTGAGGTCGTGACACAAGTACTGGCCAGTGATGAAGTTATGCCCGGTGTCGTAAGTTTGCCGCATGGTTGGGGGCATAAACGTGAGGGCGTGAGTTTGGCAATTGCCAGTGAACAAGAGGGCGTTAGTTGTAATGATTTAACCGATAATGAATTAATTGATCCGGTATGTGGTAATGCCGCTTTAAACGGCGTACCAGTCAAGATAAGAAAATATTAGCGATGGGTTGTTTGTGAAATGATAATTTTTTTAGCGGCGGCTAAAAGATCATCGGGGACATCAGTATTCTGCTGAATAGCGGTATTAAATATTTTAATTGTTTGGGTTGTCTCAACAATACGGTTTACCTCAGAGATGACAGACGGCTTTGATATCTTCTCATTAATTACCATCCAATCAAGAACTTCACCCAAATGCCACAGGGGTTGGGAGCCTGATATTGCGGCGAGGGGGAATCGAGTTTTAGCTCGTGCAATTTGACCTGTTGCGTATTTGCGAACAGCCTGGCGTGTCAGCTTTTGGAATCGGTCACTTATAATATCTGCAATCTCTGTTGTGTTCACAAGGTCTGGCGCAAGCTCAATAAGTATTGCACTAGGTATGGCAGATAACACATTTTGTATAGCGCTTGTCACCGCCTCAGAAGCAGTTGATGATTCACGAGTAAAGTTAAGTGATATAGAACCTAGAGATCCAACACCGACTACAGCATCATCACAGCCTGCCTCAAACAATAAATCCAAATAATCTTCAGGATTATCATTTTCATCCTGCAACTGGAATCGTAAAGTAAATTCATAATCACACATCTGATTTATCCTTTTTTATCTTTAAAAATACATGCATCTACCCAGCGCCGAATAGCTCTTGCATGATTACTGGGATTGCTCGGCGTGCTCCATATACTGTTCTGGCAAAAATCCCCACAACGACATGTTTTATCGTTGAAAGGGCACCTTAATTTGCCCCATGAATGTCCACTCTTACCCGTGGGTACGTACCGCCAATCATTAGCTTCTGCGTATTGAACGGCGGCCTCAATGTCAGGATTAGGGTGTTTTTTACGTTTCATTCATATCCTAGGTATTCAAACTAGCACGATCGTTGTCATTTGACAACGATTGTTTATATTTCCTGCAAAATGATCTTATAAGTAGCTTTAGATCTCCTTTTTAAAGCATATACATACTCAAGAATATAGGCTTGGCTTTTTCGGTTATGGTGACGTAAATCATGTTTTGGTTGACCTTCTCTACAAATGTCAGAAAGTTTTGTCTATATTTTTAATATGGTTTTTGAGCGAAGACTAGGACAGCCGCTGTAAAAATAGCGCTTAGAATAAGATATGAATCAGGTGATCAATAATTTAGATAGATATAAACTTAAGAGCGTTTTATGCACTCATAGCTCTAGCAACCTTCGACTCATTCTTACGGCCCAAATGATTAGAAATAAAATTACCTGCTG
>JABIQF010000119.1 GCA_018668095.1 Cellvibrionales bacterium | reverse complement strand
CTCTATCAATATCAACCAACTTAACATCAAACCTACCAGTTCCCAAGGGGATCTCCCCCAAATAAGTACCGACAGAACTATCCGCATTCGCAAAACCTGTCGATAGCCCACGAATAACTATTTTGTTCTGTGTTGTTCCGAAATCACTGTAAGACACACCAGGAATAGTGGAGAGGTAGTCGCTGGCACTGACCAAACCACGATTCGAAATTGTCTCGCTGGACAACACCGAAATCGACATCGCTGTATCTTGCAGACTTGATCCACTAGCACCTTTGCTTGCAGTAACCACCACCTCCTCCAACAACCATCCAGACCCACTCTTACTAGCCGACTCTTCCGCAGATAATCCATGCGCTCCACCCACCCCCACAAAAAACGCAATCGTCGACGCTAAAATATTCTTTTTACGATTCATCATATCTTCCCCGTTAAAATAATCATTGCTACTGCCATCACCTAAAGGTGAAATCATCAGCACATTTTTTTTGGAAAGACCGCCTGAAAGCCCAGTGCCTTGTAACAAAAGCGCCAATGCATGTTCTACACTGAACCGGCCTTTAACTGCATTAGCCGTTTTGTCTTTAGCAAGCTGGTAAGGAAAAATAACTTGTATATCGGTTTGCGTTGATAGCTGCGTTAATGCTTCGGGCATACTTTGAATAGCAATGTTAATTGAATACATTTTCTCAGCATGCGCTAACGAACTTATCGCTAACCCGGCCAATAAAACCAGCTTCACTGCAGCTGCTTTTATTGTCATCGTTATTCCGCTATTACTGCCAAACTCACTACTTACTCGACAGCCATATTTTGTTTTCACGGTGGTCTTACAATAACTATGTCGTTTGAGGAAAAGCAAACCCTCCCTCATGCACAAGAAAAAAATGTTTTTTTTATTATTTAGGTAATAATTGAATATGCTGCTCATCTATGCGACTCACTTGAATACCAAAATTACTTGCTAAGGCATCTAATAATGCTTCTAACTCCCCTACTTTAAATCGACCACCAATAGGCATCTCACTTAAAGTAGCATCAGCAATTTCTATCGATATAACCTGATACCGATTAAGCTCTTCAACCACTAAACTTAATGGCTCACCAGTAAAGACTAAATAACCCTGCCGCCAAGCTAAATGACGCTCTACCTCTTGAAGACTTAAACCTCGACTTTCTACACCGTTAATATCAGGTGAAAATGTAACACCCTCACCCTCGCCTAAAGAGGCAAACACTTGTAACTGAGGCTTTGCCAATACTTGATTTGAAAGCGGATGCTGCACCGCAGACGATTGAGATTCAGATTGAAGTGATAGGCTTTCTTGCATCGGTGATGAAAGCTCTACCTGACCATCGGTGACTATGACATTTAGCATATTGTCTTGCTCATGCAAGCGCACAGAAAATGCTGTACCTGTAGCCTTAACTCGCCCTCCGCCGGCATACACTTCAAACGGCCAGGCTGCATTGTGCGCCACTTCAAAATGCGCTTCACCGCGTAGCAAACGTATTTTACGCCGCTGCTCACTGTACTGAACTTGCACCTGACTGTCGGTATTCATTTGTAATACCGAACCATCAGCCAGCACCTCTACTCGTAAACCCCCAATCGCTGTTGCATAAACACCGTTAGTGGCATCTAAAGGCTGAGGCAGTAGCTCTTGCCTAAAAACAAAGGCTAAGCCCAATAAACAAAAACATGCTGTGGCAGCGGATAACCCTTTAAAACCCAATAAAGCAGCAAAGCCATTGCGAATTATTGATGACTCGTGACCCGCCTGACGATGCGAAGAGTGATGATGCAAGGGAATAGACAGCTCGGTTAATACATTATTATCATTCCAAAATGATGAGATACGACGTAACTCAGCATGATGTGCTGGGCTTCGTCCGGCCCAACCATGAAGTTCAGCCTGTTCGTTTTCAGTTAATGGTTTATCACCATCAAGACGGATAAGCCAAAGGCAGGCTTCATCTTCTAGGCTTTGCCGACCATCAAATTCAACAACATTATCCATTAGTCCGCCCTCCTTCATTGATTGGCGTCACGCTACTCGCTCGCGCGGCAGACTCGCCTTGCGGATTCGATTGATACTGCTCTCGCACATAGACATCACAACTGCGCACGCCTTTAAATAAGTGCTTTTCGACGGTTTTCACCGCTATCCCCAACCTGTCGGCAATTTCTTTATGAGGCATGCCATACACTTTTCGCATAATATAAACCCGCCGGCACTGCGCCGGTAACGTGGCCACGGCATCGCAATAAATACCTAGCCGCTGCTTTGCCATAACCTCATCTTCTAAGGTCCATTCACTTAGTAGCGAATCTGAGGAGCTTTGATCTTCTATGTAATCGGTAATTTGACGTGACTTAAGGCGAAGCTGGGATACGGCGATATTTTTAGCAATACGAAATAAATACGATTTAGGCTGCAATACTTCGGCTTGAAGCCCTGCATGGTAGGCGCGCAGAAAAGACTCCTGAGCAACATCTTCAATATCATGACGATCATGCAGATAACGTGCGATAAACCGCCTAAGCGCCAACTGATGCTTTTCAAAGGCCTCTAACAAGCTAGCCCCTTGTGCATTAGCCGCTGTTGAAGACGTTAACGGTTTACCTTGTTCTTTGAGCGTCATAAGCGCGCTCCGCTGCGCAGAGAATGCTTAGATATATTAATGGTTGTGCCTTTGAACATAGACAAGCTCTTTGCCAACAGAAAACGGAATTGCCTTAAGATACAAAGACTATGACGCAGCCGCATACCAAAACCCTCCCTTTGGCTAATGCTTTATTTGAGCGGGTGTAAATACGATAGGCACCTAAAGCCGAATAGCTATTTAAAAACAGGGCCTTACCGTTATTACTGAATAAATATTTGTATGTTTTTTATCATTTCTAGTTCTTATTCATTTTTAGTTCTTTTTCATTTCTAGTTCTTATCAATCACTTTACTCACTCGTCTAAAATGCGACGATAATAAATGCTATGACCCAGCTAGAGCCTTGACGTTCATTTAAATGATAAAAATAATATTCTTTGAGTAAAATCGACTTAGCGCCGTCTGTGAATCACCTAAGCTAAGTTATTATTTGAGGGGAAATTTGAGGGGAAAGTGGATTTTTCTGCTGGAAGGATAATGGGATGTATAGAATCTTAAATGGTTGGTTTGACTAAGAGGTTGCTTTGACTAAGAGGTTGGTTTTGACAAAGAGGTTGGTTTTGACAAAGAGGTTCTCAGT
>JABIQF010000177.1 GCA_018668095.1 Cellvibrionales bacterium | reverse complement strand
TGAAACTATTTCTCTACTGGTAATGGCGAGATAACGCGCTGTTGCCATAGCGCGCTGCAAGGTTTCAATATAAACATCGGCTTGCTGCTTTTGCCATAACTTGGTAAAGCTCGGCAATGCCATACTCATGAGAAGTGTAATGATGGTGGTCGTAATTAATAGCTCAAGCAGAGTAAAGCCTAATGTTGGTTTTTTACTGATTTGTTGAGATGATTTTTTATTTTTATAGCGAAGAAGGGTAGAGGTAGTAATAAAGACTGTATTAATAAAAGCGCTAGTAATGACACCTATGTTCATGATTGCATCTCCTTATGCATAAAGTTTTTACCCATAGCTTATGTGAGTAAGACATCGCGTTATCCTTAACGCGTTTAATGCATGGTAAATCGATTGGAGACGAGGCTCAATAACCTCTGGTCAGTTTGTTAATCGTAGATAGTGGGGATAGGTTGGCGCTTATGCTGAGTCTTAATAAAGATATCGGTAACGCGTTTAACCACTTCATCCGATACCGTCTTGCCTTCAAGGAAGTCATCGATAGTATCGTAGCTAAGTCCCAGCGCTTGCTCATCCGACTTTTGAGGTGTTAAGCACTCTAAATCGGCGGTGGGTGCTTTGCTAATAATAATATCGGGTGCTTGTAGGTGGCTTGCTATTTGACGTATCTGACGTTTACTTAAGCCAAACAATGGTGCGAGATCACAGGCTCCATCGCCCCATTTAGTGTAAAACCCCGTAATATTTTCTGCCGAATGATCAGTGCCTAAAACTAAGGCGCCCACTAAACCCGCAATTTCATATTGCGCTACCATTCGCGTTCGCGCTTTAACATTGCCTTTGGCAAAATCAATGGCGGCTTCGTTGCTAGGCAACAACCCTTGTGACTCTACTGCCGCTAATGCCTGCGCATGAATGCCATCGGCACCTGTTTGGATATTAACGGTTAAGTGTTGGCTAGGTTTTATAAATTGTATCGACAGCTGTGCATCATCTTCATCACGTTGTGTTTCATAAGGAAGGCGTACAGCTAAGAATTGATAGCCAGCATTACTTTGTGTCTCATTTAACGCATTAATCGCTAATTGTGCTAATCGCCCACAAACGGCTGAATCAATACCGCCGCTAATGCCCAGTACTAAATGCTTCATACCCGATTGTATTAATTGCTGCTTAATAAACGCGACCCTACGGCTAACTTCATGAGCCGGATCTATAGTGGGTAAGACTTTCATCTCTTCGATAATATCAGCTTTATTCATGTCGTCTTTTCTACAAATGAGTTAATAAATGATTTTCTGCAGTCACTTTATTTTACGCAGAGTTTAGCGCTAAAGATCATTAAAATATTACGCTGCTCTTAGGTATTTTTCTATTGGTTTAATACCAGAATGGCAGGGCTATTATTGTTAGCGTTTAGTCTGCACTGTTTTGATTCGTATCAATATAAATATAACTCGCCATTCGCCCCGTTTGAGCCTTACGACGATAAGAATAAAAGCGTTCTGATTCGCAGACGGTACAAAAGCCGCCGCCATAAATATGGTGAACACCACAGGCATTTAACGCAATGGTCGCTAGCTGGTAAATATCCGCTTTATATTTATTGTTCGCTTGCGCTTCAAATGCAGCGGCATTTAATTGTCCAATGGCGCTATCGTTAACAAATGCCTCTTTGACTTCAGCGCCCACTTCGAAATGATCAGGACCAATAGCAGGGCCTAGCCAAGCAATAATTTCTTGGCTTTTAATAGCGGGTAACTGATTGCAAAAAGCATTAATACTGTTGCTGACAATACCATTAGCCAACCCACGCCAACCTGCATGAATAGCGGCAACGCGAGAACCTTGTGCATCACATAACAGAATCGGTAGGCAGTCGGCTGTCATCACCGTGCAAACAGTATTTTGCTGACGCGTAAAGACGGCATCGGCATGCAAGGGTTGGTTTTGTACTTCATCAATTTCGATAATGGTCGTGCTATGGGTTTGTTCTAGCCATTGCCATTGTTGTGGCGAGGTTTTCTCAGCATGCGCTAATTGCGTTCGGTTCTTAGCAATGTCATCGGCATTATCACCTACATGCTGCGCTAAATTCATTGACTGGTAAGGCGCTTGGCTGCATCCGCCGCTACGGGTACTCACGCCGGCAATAACATGAGCGGGTGCCGGCCAAATGGGCTTAATTGTGTCAGCGAGCGTTGCTGTCATTCTTCGTATTTAGGCCGTTTATCTTCAGCGCGCAAGGCATTGACGAGTTGACTGTAGTCATCGGGTAAATCGCATTGAAACTCAACCATTTCTTGCGTCGCGGGATGCTCAAAGCTTAATTGAAAGGCATGTAATGCTTGGCGTGGGAACTGTCTCAGAATTCCATCGAGCTCAGTGCTTACGCCAGAAATTTGTTGGTATCGCGTGTTGTAAGTTTTATCGCCAACTAAGGGGTGCTTAATATGGGCCATATGGACACGGATTTGATGAGTGCGGCCGGTTTCAAGTTTAACGGTAAGATCAGTGTGATGCGCAAATCGTTCGCAGATACGATAATGCGTTACGGCCGCTTTTGACGCGCTAGTGTCTGAGATTTTAGCCACCGCCATCTTAGTTCTGGCACTCGGATGTCGACCAATAGGCGCATCGACTGTTCCGCCAGAAATGAAATTGCCTTTAACAACAGCTCTATAGACGCGGCTAACGGTCCGTTGCTGGAGTTGTCTAACGAGGCTGCTGTGCGCTTCCAAACTTTTAGCGACAACCATTAAGCCACTGGTGTCTTTATCTAAACGATGCACTATACCGCCACGGGGCAGAGCTGAATTGCCGGGGCAATGCGCTAATACGCTATTCACCAATGTGCCAGATAACAGGCCAGGGGCAGGGTGAACAACGCAGTTAATTGGCTTGTTGACGACCAGTAAGTGTTCGTCTTCATAGACAATATTAATCGGGCGGCTTTCGGGAGCCCAATCAGATACTGGCGTGAATTCGGCCGTTAGGTTTAGTTGAGCACCAATAAAGAGTTTTTGACGAGGTTTACATTGCTGATTATCGGCGGTGAGTTCTCCCGAGATAATCCAACTTTGTAGCTTGCCACGAGAAAATTCAGGGAACAGTTTTGCCGCAATCTGGTCACAGCGTTTACCCGAAAGTTCTTCGGTAATGGTGGCACTGCGATGAATGATGTTGTCAGACGGATCATCGCTTTCAATTGGCGTTGAATTATCCTCAGTCAATTCTGACGTCTTGAGTTGAGGATTTTGGTCCGAATTTGCTGTCGTATTGCTCATAGAATGATAATTTCAGTTGCGCGCGGGAGCGATGAAGGCTGAGTTATGTGATAATTGGCCTCATTAGCCCTCAATTGTATCGTAGTCTGGGCGAGTGGTATAACATCATCATCAGATCTCGCCTTAATAAAGGCGGTAATCACACAAACGCCAACATTTGGCACCAAAGTTCTTACAGAGGCATCAGATTCGAATGAACAAACTTACCACTTATGGCGTTTTTGCTACGTTGATTATTTTGATGGCTGGTTGTTCAGTTTTTAACAGTAAAGATAAAACCGATGAAGAACGCGAAAAAGCGCGGTTATTATCTGAGCAGCAGCTCTATGAGCGTGTTCAAGAATACTTTGATGATGAAAGATTTGATTTAGCGGTTAAAAACCTTCAGTTGCTTGAATCTCGCTTTCCCTTTGGTGTTTATGCCGACCAATCACAGCTAGAGATTGTTTACGCTTATTATCGTGATAATAACGAAGATGCGGCTATTGCTGCTGCCGATCGTTTTTTACGGCTACATCCTAGGCACCCTGATGCCGATTACGCTTGGTATATGAAAGGCCTTGCCAACTATAGCCTTACGCCAGGCCTGCTTTCACGGTTTCATCAAGCTGATCAGTCGGCAAGAGATGTTGCTTCAGCACGTCGATCATTTCGTGAGTTTCAGGAGTTTTTACGCCGCTATCCCGATAGTGTTTACGCCGCCGATGCACGCATCCGTATGGTCAATATTAAGGATGTGTTAGCGCGTCATGAAATGGTGGTGGCTAATTACTATGTGAAGCGTCGTGCTTACACTGCAGCCATTAATCGCGCTAAAGCGGTGGTAGAGCAGTATCCAAAAACGGAAGCCATGAGTGATGCATTTGCCTTATTAGTGTTTTGTTATCACCGCTTGGGTTTAACCGATCTTGCTGATGATAGTTTGTCGGTATTAACAGCTAATTTCCCTAATCATCCTTCTTTAGATGCGAATGGTGATTATCGCTTTGCGGCTGATTTTAATCTTGATCATCGTTCTTGGTTAAATCGTGGATCATTCGGTCTGCTCGATGCGCCACGCGCTCCGATTTTTGATATTCGAAATACTAAAAAATAAATTCAGACGGTATTAGTTTCTTTTCAAATATTTTAATCCGTTGATGGGGGAGCATCTGTTCCCTCAAAACCTTAATTATTGTTAGCCCTTGAAATAATCGCGATTGCCCCTATCTTTGATTTATAAGCAACTGTTGTATAAATAGCTTGTAGTAAGCACAGCAGTTAAACACACAAAGATGGTGGGGCAAGTACTATGCGATTTGATCGTTTTACTCAAGCTTTACAAGGTGCGCTAGCCGATGGTCAGTCTATGGCTGTTGGCAAAAATCATTCTGCCATTGAACCGGCTCATCTTATACTGGCTATGTTGAATTCAACCGGCAGTTCTGTCACACCGGTATTAAAGCAGTCGACGGGTGACTTACCATTATTAATCAGTGTATTAGAGCAAGCGGTAGAATCACTGCCCACGCTTAAGCAGGCTACAGGTGAAATATCCGCTTCGCCAGATCTTATTAAACTTATGAACCTTGCCGATAAATATGCGCAAGATAAAGGCGATCAGTTTATTTCTAGTGAAGCTGTTTTGTCCGCGGCCTTACAAAAAAATTCTCATTTATTACCCTTGTTTCAACAAGCAGGCTTTGATGCTGTGCAAGTAGAGCAAGCTATTAATAACGTTCGTGGAGGCGAGTCTGTGACATCAGCTGATGCAGAAAATAATCGACAGTCTTTAGATAAATACACGATTGATCTTACTGCGCTTGCAGAGCAAGGCAAGTTAGATCCTGTTATTGGTCGTGATGATGAAGTGCGTCGTACCATTCAAGTATTGCAACGTCGTACTAAAAATAATCCAGTGCTTATTGGTGAGCCAGGTGTGGGTAAAACTGCGATTGTTGAAGGCTTGGCACAGCGAATTGTGAATGGCGAAGTACCTGAGAGTATTAAAAATAAAAGATTATTGTCGCTGGATCTTGGTGCACTATTAGCCGGTGCTAAATTTCGTGGCGACTTTGAAGAGCGTTTAAAAGCGGTACTTAAAGAGTTATCGCAGCATGAAGGACAAATTATTTTATTTGTCGATGAATTGCATACCATGGTCGGAGCGGGTAAAGCCGAAGGCGCAATGGATGCCGGCAATATGTTAAAACCTGCCTTAGCGCGCGGCGAGTTACATTGTGTTGGCGCAACCACATTAAATGAATACAGACAGTTTGTCGAAAAAGATGCCGCGCTAGAACGTCGCTTTCAAAAAGTACTTGTCGATGAGCCTTCTGAAGAAGATACGATTGCTATTTTACGCGGATTAAAAGAACGCTATGAAGTTCATCATGGTGTTGATATTACCGATGCTGCCATTATCGCAGCGGCAAAATTATCACAACGTTATATTACGGATAGACAATTACCCGATAAAGCCATCGATTTAATTGATGAGGCGGCGAGCCGTATTCGTATGGAAATTGACTCAAAGCCAGAGGTGATGGATAAGCTAGAGCGGCGTTTAATTCAATTAAAAATACAACGTGAAGCAGTTAAAAAAGATAAAGACGAGGCCGCTAAGAAGCAATTAAAAATATTAACTGATGATATTGATTTGGTTGAAAAAGAATTCGCTAACTTAGATGAAGTTTGGCGAGCAGAGAAAGCGACAGTGCAGGGTGATCAGCAAATTAAATCTGAACTTGAGCAAGCACGTATTGCTTTAGAGGCTGCTTCAAGAGGTGGCGATTTAAGTCGCATGTCAGAATTACAGTACGGCACTATTCCTGCGTTAGAGAAGCAGCTTGCCGATATTGCCACAACCGATACGCCGGTTATGACCTTGTTACGCAATCGCGTTACCGATGAAGAAGTGGCTGAAGTGGTATCACGCTGGACAGGTATTCCTATTAATAAAATGCTTGAAGGCGACAAGGATAAGCTGCTTCGAATGGAAGCTGAATTACATCATCGCGTTGTCGGGCAAGATGAAGCCGTTAAAGCTGTATCGGATGCCGTTAGGCGTTCGCGAGCAGGGTTGTCTGACCCTAATCGACCTAACGGTTCTTTTTTGTTTCTTGGGCCAACCGGTGTGGGTAAAACGGAGCTTTGTAAATCATTAGCGAGCTTTTTATTCGATAATGAATCGTCATTAGTGCGTTTAGATATGTCTGAGTTTATGGAGAAGCATTCGGTATCACGATTAATCGGCGCACCTCCTGGTTATGTGGGCTACGATGAAGGCGGCTATTTAACAGAAGCTATTCGTCGTCGTCCTTACTCTTTATTACTGCTCGATGAAATCGAAAAAGCACACCCTGATGTCTTTAATATTTTATTGCAGGTGCTTGATGACGGCCATCTAACCGATAGCCAAGGTCGGACAGTGGATTTTAAAAATACGGTTATTGTTATGACCTCTAATTTAGGCTCGGATGTGATTCAGCACATTGCCAGTGATAAATCGTATGATGCGGTTGATTTTGGTTTGCCGCAGCAAGAGGGTTTAGTCGATGAAGATTCCATGTTAACCGAGAGTCGTTATGGGGCTATGAAGTCGGCAGTTATGGAAGTAGTGGCGACGCATTTTAGGCCAGAGTTTATTAATCGTATTGATGAGACCGTTGTGTTTCACCCTCTG
>JABIQF010000194.1 GCA_018668095.1 Cellvibrionales bacterium | reverse complement strand
TCATATTCAATGCCGATAATTCTCACGCCTGATCATTAATTGCATCGACTTCTATTAGGTCGTCTTTGAGTTAAACTATTTCTTTGATAATAACTTTAACCATGCTAGAATTCGTGACAGCGCTGTCATAATGCTTATAATATTGCGAAAAACACATTGTCGTTACCGAGGGGCCCTAGGTGGCGGATCGCTATGTGTGTGTATTTTTTAACGGAGAAGTAAATGAACATCAACACTGCAAATTCTAACGGTTTGTCAAAATGCCTTGTGGTTGTGATAACCCTGTGTAGTCTCAATAGCCATGCTCAAAATAGCAATGAAGACTCAGCCATCGAAGAGGTTGTTGTTTATAGTATCCGTAAAAGTTTAGAGTCGGCGCTTGCCGAGAAACGCGAAAAGGTTAATTTAACAGAGATTATTAATGCTGATGACATTGGTAAGCTACCTGATGAAAATGTTGCTGAGGTTTTAGAAAATATTCCGGGTGTTCAGATAACCCGTGATGCCGGTATAGGTGATGGAGTATCCATTCGAGGCAGTGATCAAAATAGAGTTGAAATGAATGGCCGAGGCACAACGCCTAGTGGCGATAGTCGTGGAGGTATCAGTTTTTCTGATTTGCCTGCGGCCTTGGTTAAATCGCTGCATGTGGTAAAGGTCCCTTCTGCCGACATGGTCGAGGGGTCGCTTGGTGGTACGATTAATGTTAAGACTTATCGAGGCTTAAGTTTAAAAAAACCACTCAAGGTGATTAGTCTAAAATCAGAATATGCTCAGAATGCTGAAGATTGGAATAGAAACTTCTCTTTCACAGTTGGTGATAAGTTCAGTACGGGCATAGGCGAGATTGGTGCTATTTTAACGGTTTCGCATATCGATAAATCGATCCGACAAGACAGTATTCGTGTCAGCCCTTCGGTTAGAAAAGTTGTTGATAAATACATTAACAGCACTTATTCGCTTCCAGATGGGGATAATGATCCCGACCCTTATTATTATCCCGGTTATTCCGAAATAAGTTCGAATGATGAAGAGCGAGAAAATACCGCTCTATCCGGTTCTTTAGAGTGGAGAGCAGCACCAGGGCTAAAATTCTTTGTCGAAGGGTCATACTCTGATTTCAGTAAGCGCGGCCGCGGACAAATGGCTATCACTCAGCCGGCAGATATATCCGACTCGTGTACAAACTTAAATACCGATCGTGAAACCGATAGTATTAACCCTGTTGTGATTGATGGCATTCCTGTCATGCCTCAAGCAACCTTTGATGTGATCAATGTGGAAGGTCTGGATATCGGCATAATGACCTCCGGGATGATGGGTGGAGGAATTCGTAATTGTCGTGCAGATGTTGCAGCTGACTATGAGTCTAAACCAACTAATGATGGCGTCCAGATAAAAACAAAGAATGTTTCTGGTACTCGTGATACGAAATCGCATATATTTGCTTTGGGTGGTGAGTGGGTGGGCGATAACGTAGAGGTAAAATTTGAACTCAGTGGCGCTAGTTCAAAAACTTCGACACCGTCTTTTCAAACCATCTTTCAATACAATAATCCTGAGCATCTCAGGTTCCTAACAGGTAATGGCAAAATAAGAATGCCAATGTTTTATGATACTAGGGGTGATTATCTTCAATATGGCCCCTTAGAAGATGCTGTCGGTAGGTCTAGCTCCTTTGTGGCAGGCACTACTACATTTTTTACGTTTGATCAATCTGCCCTGTTAGATCCAAAAAACTATGCCCTGTTTTTAGCCAAAGATCTCGAAGGCTTCTTTGATAATGATTTGTATGCCCAGAAAGTAGACGCTAAATGGGACTTTGATCATAAATTTTTGTCAGGTTTATCAGCTGGGGTTAGGACCAGCCAACGATCCAATTCGAAGCAGCGTAGCTCAGCCCAAACGAGTCAATATCCAGGAATTACTGCATTGCAACTTGAGGAGGCATTCCCGGGGTTTATGGAGGAAACCGAAGGAGGTCTATTTAGCAACGCGGGCGGCGGTTTGTATTTAGATGAGTTCGTGACGGCTAGTTCAGAGGTGATTTTTAATCAAAGAGAGGCCGTTAGAGAATTTCTATCGCTTGAAGTAGACTTAGATCCTCTTCAAAGTTTTGAGGTCGAGGAAGATACCGCTGCTGCGTATATTAAAGCTGATTTTTTTGTTGATGTGTTTGATATTCCGGTCAGAGGTAATGTTGGCGTGCGGGTTATTACAACCGATCAAGTCGCGTCGGGTAAGAAATCGTTGACAGCAGCTGAGATGACTAGCAGTTTAGATGCACAGGGTTTTGACTATACCGATTTGCTCGAGGAATATTCTCAGTCAGGGAGTGTATCTAGTCAGACAGTTGCGGATTTAACGGCTGCAGGTTTTTCAAGCGAAACAATTGAAAGCTTTTTTAATAATGGACTTAGCAGTATTGATGAAAGCCAAAGCTATACCAACGTTTTGCCCAGTGCGAGTTTGGTTATCTCGCCGATAGAAAAAATGCAAATTCGTTTAGGTTATGCTGAAATTTTACGCCGTCCCAATTTCTCTCAGCTATCACCTACAGCTGTATATCCGCTTGATAATAGTCCTGTTAACGTCGGTAATCCATCCTTAAAACCGACAACTGCTCAGCAATATGATTTAACTTTTGAATATTATTTCCGCAAGGGTAGTGTATTCAGTCTCGGTTATTTTTATAAAGACCTTGACAGCGTTATCGGTAAAGTTTCAACGCCAAGGGGTATATGTAATGTAAACGCGAGCTCATCTGGGGAGGCGACGTCATGCAATGTCGGTGGTATAGATGGTGGTTTAGTTACGGCAGTTACGCCAACTAATCTGCCGGGGGGCACGATTGAGGGCTTTGAAATTGCCTTACAACATAGCTTTATAGGCTTACCACAACCTTTTGATGGCTTGGGTATCATTGCTAATTACGCTTATCAAAAAGGTGAACGAGGACTGACTTTTAGTACGCCAGGGTATCTGTCAGATGAAGGTCTTGAACCTGATTTTCCGCTTAACTTTGTGGGCTTATCTGAAAATTCGTATAATTTAACGGTGTACTATGATAAGCCAAGATTCCCACTGAGTGGCAGACTACGTTATACCTATCGTGATGAGTTTTTACAGACCGAGGTTTCTGAGGTCACTGCCGGCCTTCCTTTATACACTGCTGCAAGAGGGCAGTTAAATGCATCGATGAGCTATAAAATCAATAAGACCTTCTCGCTTAATTTTTCTGGGGTTAATCTGACTAAAGAGCCGGTCATTCATCGAGCTATTTTCTCAACAGGTCCTATCGGTAGGATGCGTGATCCTGATCGACGCTTTTCTATAGGAATACGCGGACGCTTTTAGCCATCGCATTTAAATAAAGCGTTAACCTTAAGGGGTAAAAATGATTTTTTCTCGTGTCATGAGATTCTTGTTGTCAACTGCGACAGTATTTTTTTTGATGGTGTCATTCAGTTATGCGGGTATCGAATATTTTGTGAGTGCATCGCTTGGCGACGATAATAACGATGGCCGCTCGATGTCATCTCCGTGGGCGACATTGGCACGCGTGAACGAGGCAAAATTTGTTGCTGGCGACACCGTTTATTTTAAAGCTGGTGATATATTTGCGGGTCAATTATTGGTTGATGAGTCGGGTATGGCCGGTCAGCCTATTCACTTTACCGCTTACGGAGAAGGTGATACACCTATCATCGATGGTTCTGCCGGTTCAGGTGGTTCCGAATTAGCGGCTATTCTCGTGGTCAATCAAGATCATATCGAGATAAGTCATTTAACCATTCGCAATTTTCGAAAACAGACTAAAGCGAATATTTCCGACATGGATGCTTATGGCGTTTTGGTCAAGAATACGGGTAAGCGAATATTATCTGGGTTTAATTTCCATCATTTAACGGTAGAAGAAATTTATCCCATTAAGGCGAGAGCTTCGTTCAATAATACGTCAGTGACGGGTATTCGCTTTGAAACGAAACCTGCAAAGAATAAACGCCAAGCGGTTAACACTCGTGATATTTATATTCATGATAACTTCATACGCCACACGGCGAGGTTTGGCATTGCTTTACGTCACCGTCCCTCCAGAGTTGATGGCGTAACAAATACCGAGCTTGATTACGATGTGAATGTGCGCATCATTAATAATCGCTGTGAAGACATCGGTGGTAGCTGTGTGTTAATGAACGGTACTTGGCAAGGTTTGTTAGAGGGCAATACGTTTATACGATCAGGTGCAATGGTTGAACCCTCGCTATCGGTTAATCGAGGTAGTGGTGCGTGGTTTTTTCGCAGTAAGCATATTGTTGCGCAGTATAATAGTGCATATGGATCACGAGGCCATAATGACTCGGCGGGTATGCATGTCGATTATGCGAATGAAAATATTTTAGTGCAATACAACTTTAGTCATGACAATGAAGGCTATGGCACTGAGATATTGGGTAAAAATAAAAATATTATTTGGCGCTTTAATATTAGCGCTGGTGATGGTACGCGACGAACTAATGTAGAGCGTCCTGAAGGTGGAAAAAGTAATTTCCCTGGTAAAACTATTTTTGTTAGTGATTTTTCAGTTCCAAAGCGAATACAGTCTCGCGAGATATTTATTTATAACAATAGCTACCTAATCACCTCAGGTTCAGATCCTCAGGTAGAGTTTAATGGTGAGCAGGTGCAGTTGTACAATAATTTATTTGTGGTTGAGGCTGGTGCGCGGCTAGCTAAAAAGCTAAATATTTCTTGGCTGCAAGGCGAATCATTGGATATGCGTGGTAACGCCTTTGTAGGCAATATTTCCCCTAGTTTTATTCGCTTTGATAGCCAGCCTTTTGTGACTCAGCTTACCTTTAATGGCGAGCCGACTGATGCTAGTAGTTATGCGGTAGACGTAGATTGGTTAAAGACATCTACTGCGTTTACACCAATACAGCATCCATTATTTCCTGCTGCAGGCAAAGGGATTTTTAGTCATGTAAGTGCCGTACCTACGGTCGACTTTTTTGGCAATCCCTTAGTGTCTATGCCGAGTTTAATTGGGGCGGGTTATCAATCTGCGAATGCTAAATAGTTTTATAGTTTTATTTTTTCTATTAAAGGTAGTTATATTTTGATTATTCAATTTCGCTTTTTTATAGTATCAAGTATTTTTTATTTAATGAGTCAATCAACTTTTGCAGCACCAAATTTTATTTTAGTGTTGACCGATGACCATGGTTGGAGCAGTTTTTCTGCACCGATGGATAAAACTCGTCCCGAAGCTAAAAGTGACTACTATCAAACACCTAATATGGATGCGCTGCTAAATATGGGCATGCGATTTAGTAATGGCTATGCTGCTGCTCCCGTTTGTTCGCCGACGCGCTACAGTATCCAGTTTGGTAAAACACCGGCGCGACTGCAACGCACTCGCGTAATAGGTAAAAATCGGGCGGATCATAATCAAATAGCGATACCTCAAGTGCTCAAAGCGATCGATCCAAGTTATCGTGCAGCGCATATCGGAAAGTGGCACATCGATGCTGATCCCGAGCGCTATGGCTATGACCTACATGACGGCAACACGAAAAACAAAGAGGCCGGTTTTGATAACGGTGATCGTTCACGTCAGTGGGACGGTTATGCCGAAGATGACCCCAAACGTGTTCATTCTATTACCGCCCGTGCAATAGAATTTATGCGTGATTCAGTTGATAAAGATCAGCCGTTCTTTTTGCAGTTGTCACACTATGCAGTGCATTCCAATATTGTGTATAGCGAGTCTTCATACGAGAATGTTGGCAAGCGAGAAAAGGGTAAGTTACATAATAATCAAGCTTATGCAGCCATGATTGAAGACCTCGATAATTCAATAGGAACCCTATTAGCCGCTTATGAGGCATTAGGATTAGCTGACAATACTTATATTATATTTACCGCAGATAACGGCGGTATGCCAGTGTTGCCTATGCAGTTAAATCTTGGTCGCCCCTATAAGGCAGGGCTAAATAGCCCGCTATTGAGAGGTAAGTGGGACTTGACAGAGGGTGGTATTCGCGTGCCATTTGCCATGGTAGGGCCAGGCATCGCAGCCAATAGCCAAACCAACACGCCGGTAGTGAGTTATGATTTATTGCCAACAATTGCTGATTTAGCCGGCTCGAAAAAACCCCTACCTAAGTTACTTGATGGTGGTAGCTTTCGCGAATTATTCAATGATCCCGAGGCTGTTGTTCAGCGGCCTTTTGAAGGCTTAGTATTCCATTTACCACATTATAACCGTGTTGGCATGAATGAACCGCATTCAGCTATACGGCTTGGCGATTATAAATTAATTGATTTCCCAGTCTCTAAACGACGCTTGTTATTTAATGTCGCCAATGACATTAGCGAGTCGACTGATTTATCAGAGATAGAACCTGCTGTTACCGATAAATTAGCAGAGCAGCTTACTCAGTACTTAGACTCAGTGAATGCTGAAAAACCACAAGACAGTGGCAGTTGGAGTCGAGCGGGTAAAAACGGCACAGTCAAAAGTAAATTTTTTAAACGTTACCAAAGTGATTCTCACTAATTGATATATACGGATTTGAAGCAATGAATAAAATTTCCATAACATGCTTAGCATTTTTTTCAACAACGATGGCGGTTATTGCTGCGCCCTTAGTTGATTATAAAAACCCTAGTCTTAGTGCTGAGGTTCGTACCGATGATTTACTGTCACGTATGACGTTGACTGAGAAGGTAGGTCAAATGTGTCAATACGTCGGTATTGAGCACATTAAAAAATCTGAAAAATATTTAACACTAAAAGAAATGCAATCGGGTGATGCACACGGCGTTTACCCCAACCTTCATTCTTCAAAAATGCCTGATCTAATAAAGAAAGGTGAGATTGGTTCGTTTCTTCATGTTGTTGATCCAAAAGAAGCCAATCAATTACAGCAATACGCGAGTGAAAGTCGCTTAGGTATTCCACTCATTATTGGTATCGATGCCATACATGGTAATGGCTTGGTTAATGGCAGTACCATCTATCCTTCACCGTTAACTATGGCTAGTAGTTGGAATCTAGATTTAGTCAGGCAGTCCAGTGTTGAGACTGCACTTGAAATGCGAGCGACTGGTTCTCAATGGACATTTACGCCGAATATTGATATCGCCCGTGATCCTCGATGGGGAAGAGTTGGTGAGACCTTTGGTGAGGATACTTTCTTAGTCAGTGAGATGGGCGTCGCTGTGATTGAAGGTTTGCAACAAGGCGACTTTACTGGTGATAAAAAAGTACTGGCTAATGCCAAGCACTTTGTGGCTGGTGGTGAGCCCGTTAACGGTCTTAATATTGCCCCTATGGACTTATCTTTACGCAGCCTAAAACAAGATCATTTTCCTCCATTTAAACGTGCAGTTGACGCGGGAGTCTATTCTTTTATGGCTGCCCACAATGAAGTTAATGGTGTGCCTGCGCACGCCAACCGCTTTTTGTTTACCGAAGTGTTACGCGAAGAATGGGGCTTTGAGGGGTTTGTCGTTAGCGATTGGATGGATATCGAGCGTCTCAATGGCTTGCATCGTGTTGCAGAAACACAAACCGAAGCGGTTTATCAAGCGGTCGATGCGGGTTTAGATATGCATATGCATGGGCCTAACTTTCTTCGGCCTTTGATTAAGCTGGTTGAGCAGGGACGTATTACTGAAGCGCGCATCAATGCAGCTGTAAGGCCTATTTTGTTGGCGAAATTTCGTTTAGGTTTATTCGAGAATGCGCAGGTTGATGCGTCGGCCGCCAGCGACATTTTGTTTAATGCTAAGCATAAGCAGACGGCATTGGAATTGGCCAGACAGGGAATTGTATTACTTAAAAATGACTCGTTATTACCTTTACCACAAGGGAAAAAGATATTCGTTACCGGTCCTAACGCCAATAACCATACGATGATGGGTGACTGGGTCTTTAAGCAGCCTAAAGAAAATATCACCACAGTTGTCGAGGGTTTAAGGGCAGTT
Organism: Cellvibrionales bacterium; assembly: GCA_018668095.1. GTDB lineage: Bacteria > Pseudomonadota > Gammaproteobacteria > Pseudomonadales > UBA7434 > UBA7434. The sequence continues at coordinate 1,087 of JABIQF010000194.1, read as the reverse complement.
GCAAAGCCATCGACTAGTATCGATTACTTTGACCTTGGTAGTCAGGTCAAAACGCTTGATCCACGACAATTTGCTAAGGCGGCAAAGCGCGCTAAAGCTGCCGATGTTGCCATTGTCGTCGTTGGAGGTAATGCTTTACGTTACGATAGAAAAGGAAAAACTGCTGGTGAGAACGTTGCCCGCAGCACAATAAATTTATACGGAGAGCAGTTAGCGTTAGTACAAGCTGTTCAAGCGTCTGGCACACCGACAGTTGTTGTTTTAATTAATAGCAGGCCATTGGCAGAGCCTTGGCTAGTTGAGAATGTTGATGCGCTTATCGAAGCTTGGGAGCCAGGGGCCTTAGGTGGCCAAGCGTTGGCTGAGATTATTTTTGGAGAGGTAAACCCCAGCGGTAAACTGCCGATTACGATTCCACGCAGCGTGGGCCATCTTCAGGCTATTTATAATCATAAACCATCAACATATGTTCGACGCTATATTGATGCTCCAACTAAAAATCTATTTGAGTTTGGTGATGGTTTGAGTTACACCCAATTCAAATATGGCAAGCCGACATTATCAGCTTCGCGAATTGCTGAAAATGAATCTACTCGACTGTCTGTCACTGTGAAGAATAGTGGAGATCGTGCGGGAGATGAAATTGTTCAGCTTTACATACGCGACAATTTCTCTCGAGTCACGCGACCAGTAAAAGAGCTGAAAGGGTTTAAGCGAATTCACTTAGATGCCAAGCAAAGCCAGGAAGTCACGTTCGATATTACGCCTGATACCTTGGCTTATTTTGATCTGGACATGAATTGGCGAGTTGAGCCGGGTGATTTTACGATCATGGTTGGTTCATCATCGCGCAAGACTGACCTTAAGACCGTAACTCTTACAGTTAAGCCTTAGGACTTTTCAGGTATCTCTTTTTACCATAGAGAGCGACTTTTTATTCTTGTTGAGCAAACGACAGGAAAGGGGAGGTCGCTCTTGAGGGCTTTCCCCGCAGCACAATAAATTTATACCATTAGCCGTTAGCGTAAGTGCAGGCTGTTCAAGCGTCTGGCACACCTACAGTTGTTGCTCAAATTAATAGCTGGCC
>JABIQF010000169.1 GCA_018668095.1 Cellvibrionales bacterium | reverse complement strand
GTCAGTATCACTTCGGGCGTTGATACTTTAGGGCCTTCTGCGGGCAACGAGTCCGCAACGATAACTGCCTCATTATTGATTGTTGCCGATGGCGCGCAATCGGGTTTACGCGATAGCTTAGGTATTTCCGCGAGTGTTAAACATTACGCGCAACGAGCGGTCATTGCGAATGTGCAAACACAGTTGCCTCATAATGGTCAGGCTTTTGAGCGTTTTGTTGCCGATGGCGCAGTGGCGTTTTTACCTTTAATTGATTTACCTAACAGTAAAAATCGAAGCGCACTCGTTTGGACTATGCCTACTCAAGCTGAAGGCGCTGAAGATAAAACGCTGCTTGACGATGATGCGTTTATTGCCGAATTACAACAAGCATTTGGCCATCGTCTCGGAACCATTCAGCGAATTGGTCAGCGACAAAGTTACCCGCTCGCATTAACCATTGCCGATGAAGTGGCGAGAAACCATATTGTCTTAATGGGTAATTCAGCGCATTCCTTACATCCGGTAGCAGGGCAGGGTTTTAATCTTTCGCTTCGCGATGTCACCGCATTGGTTGAGCGTATTGGCAATGCGATTCAGCGACAAGAGGACATTGGTTCTTTGGCGTTACTAGAAGATTACGCTGAGGCACAGATTAAAGATCAGAACCTAACTATTGGCTTTAGTCATAATTTAATTGAATTATTTGGTCAGCAGTCGCTTCCTGTGCAACTCGGTCGCAGCATAGGGTTGTTAGCTTTAGATTTGTTGAAGCCAGCTAAAGAACGTTTTTCTGATCGTGCAGCGGGCATCACGGGTAGAAGGTCATTACGATGAATGAATCTTTTGATATTGCTATTGTTGGTGCAGGTTTAGCCGGTACGGCACTCGCTTGTGCATTAAGCTCATCGTCATTGGCGCCATTGCGTATTGCTTTAATTGAAGCGCAAACAATAAAAAGTGACTGGCCAGCATGCGACGAAAATATTAATGATTTTGATCCTCGGGTTAGTGCCTTAACGGTTGCCTCGCAGAATTTTCTTACAGGATTAGGTGTTTGGTCAGCTATTTCTAAGCAGCGTGTAAGTCCGTTCGAAAAAATGCAAGTATGGGACGCAGAAGGAACAGGAGAGGTGAGTTTTGATGCGGCCGATGTCCGTGCACCTGTATTAGGCCATATTGTTGAAAATCGTGTCACGCTTGCGGCTTTAGTTAATCAGCTTAAACAATCACCGAACATCCATATTTTTGATGGCCAAGCCGTGGCCCATTTGCGATTGCCAGAAAAATCAGAAAGTGAAAAACCGCAGCTGAGCTTAGATGACGGCACGATTATTCGAAGTACATTAATTGTGGCGGCTGATGGAGCGAATTCGCCATTACGAGAAATGGCAGGTATTGCGGTACGAGCGTGGGATTATGATCACGACGCTTTAGTCTCTACTGTCAGTGTTGAGCGGTCTCATCAGAAAACTGCATGGCAGCGCTTTACCTCTTTTGGACCACTAGCGTTTTTACCTTTAGCTGTTAATGATGACGATAAACATTATTGTTCAATTGTTTGGTCGCAATCGAGTGAGAAAACGGCAGCAGCCATGGCGATGAATGATGATGCCTTTTGTGCTGCGCTTAGTCGAGCATTTGAAAATCGCTTGGGTAAAGTCACGGCATGTTCACAGCGTTTCAGCTACCCTTTGCAGCAGCGCCATGCCGTTGATTACACGAAGGCGGGCTTTGCTTTAATCGCTGATGCCGCACATAGCATTCATCCTTTAGCTGGTCAGGGAATTAATTTAGGCTTAGCTGACGTTAAAGTATTATCGACCTGTATTTTGGCTGCTCATAAGCGCGGTCAGAGTGTTGGCGATATCGCCGTGCTTAATCGTTATCAGCGTCAACGCAAGGGTGATAACTTAGCGATGATGTCAGCGGTAGAAGGTTTTAAACGTTTGTTTGCGCCTATTCCCTTGCCGTTACGCTGGTTGCGTAATGCCGGCATGAATGTTTTGCAGCAACAAACAAAACTCAAAAATCGTATTATTAAATATGCTATGGGTATTATGTAACCTGCTAAAAGGATATAAAACTGTTTTATGAATAATCATTTTTTTGCCTATTTAAGTAAAATGCGTTGGATTTATCGCTGGGGTATGAAGCGAAATGCTATTCAAGAAAATGTCATGGAACACTCTTATGAAGTGTCAGTTATTACCCATGCATTAGGACTTATTGGCAATCGCTTTTATGATAAAAATATTGATGCGAATGCTGCTGCGGTTGCTGCCTTGTACCATGACTCATCAGAAGTGCTCACGGGTGATTTACCTTCACCGATTAAGTACCACAATAAAAAAATTCGTGATGCCTATAAAGAAGTGGAGTATACCGCTGAGCGAGAAATGCTTTCGACTCTGCCTGAAGCATTACGTGATGATTACCGCGGCTATTTATTGCACGATGATTTATCAGCCGAAGTGACCAAGTTTATTAAAGCAGCAGATTTAATTGCCTCATTGATTAAATGCAAGGCTGAAATTAAAGCTGGTAATGCAGAATTTGTTAAGGCAGTGGCAGATACTGAGGATCGATTAAGGGCGATGGCAATGCCAGAAGTGGACTATTTTATTGAAACTTTTTTACCCAGCTTTGATCTCACGTTGGATGAATTAATTACCCCGGGTGAGGCCGTCTTCACCGACGGTGGCGCTGGTCAATCCTAGCGCCAAGCTTGGGTTGATTATTATGGCCAAGCTATTTTAATGGACAGATAAGCGATACTTATGGATAGCTAAGAAGTTGTTATGGCTAGTTAGGTAGTTATTAATATAAAGAGAGTATTAACCGGTTAGAGCCAAAATTTAGCATTGTTTTTCGGCTTACCCAAGGTAGAATGCACCATTAAGATTTAGCCTTTGGGGTAAATATAAATTTAATTGACTGTTAGTGTTTAAGCGGCTTAAGTCGTTTAAGTTACTGGCATAATTTTAGTTACTGACATATTTTTAGGAAAGAGCAAATGAGTGATTTACCTTCTGAATTACGTTATGCGGCAAGCCACGAATGGGCTCGTGTAGAAGAAGACGGCACAGTCGTTATAGGCATTACTGATCATGCCCAGGCCCAATTGGGTGATGTGGTTTATATTGAGTTGCCGGATATGGGTCAGATTTTATCAGCAGGCGAAGAAGCTGGTGTCGTTGAGTCCGTTAAAGCGGCTTCTGATGTCTATGCACCCATTTCAGGTGAAGTCATCGAGATTAATGAAAAACTTGAAGATGAGCCAGAAACAGTCAACAGCGAACCTTATGAAGACGGTTGGTTTTATAAGTTAAAGCCGGCCGATACGGTTGAGTTGGATTCCTTACTCACTTCAGATGCTTATGCTGATGTTGTTGCTGGCGAAGAATAATGAGGCGAAAGCGCATTAAATGATTTTTAAAAAAAGGCCTCTTATAAGAGGCCTTTTTTTATTCTTTTTTTCAATTTTTTTTGCTAGAAAAAAACTTTTTCTGGAAATGAGCGTGGCTTATAGATTTTTCATAACGACTTCAGCGGCAGTTAATGTTGCGTCAACAATATCGCTAGTATGTGCACCTGATACAAATCCTGCTTCAAAGCTAGCTGGAGCCAAATAAACCCTTTGCGCTAACATGCCATGAAAAAATTGATTAAAGCGTTCATTGTTGCCGCCCATTACTTGTGCATAGCGTGTAACTTTTTCATCTTCCGTAAAAAACATGCCGAACATACTGCCAACATGATTTGTTGTAAATGGAATACCACATTGCTTAGCGACAGATTCTAAACCCGTTGTTAATTGTTCAGTACTAGCAAATAATTTTTCATAAAAACCGCTTTCGGAAACTAAGTTTAATGTCGTTAAACCTGCAGCCATTGCAACGGGGTTGCCCGATAATGTTCCCGCTTGATAAATAGGGCCGGTGGGTGCTAACTCTTCCATAATGTCGCGTCTACCACCAAAAGCGCCGACGGGCATGCCGCCGCCAATCACTTTGCCAAGAGTGGTTAAATCAGGTGTTATACCATAATGACCTTGCGCTCCTTGGGGGTGCACACGAAACCCAGTCATCACTTCATCAAAAATCAATAGTGCACCAGAGGCATCGCAGACTTCACGGAGGGTAGATAAAAAGCCATCGACAGGTGGCACGCAATTCATATTGCCAGCAACGGGCTCAACGATAATACAGGCAATGCTATCGCCTTTTTCTGCGAACACCGCTTTCACCTGCTCAATATCGTTATAGGTAAGATTTAAGGTGTGCTTAACTAATGATTCAGGAACGCCAGGTGAGCTAGGTACGCCAAAAGTCAGCGCGCCAGATCCGGCTTTTACTAATAGCGAATCTGAATGACCATGGTAACAACCTTCAAATTTAACGATAGTATCGCGACCAGTAAAGCCACGCGCTAAACGTATCGCGCTCATAGTCGCTTCGGTGCCGGAGCTGACCATACGCATCATATCCATGCTCGGTATGATGGATTTAATTCTTTCTGCTAATGTTGTTTCAATTTCTGTGGGCGCGCCAAAACTTAATCCGTCCGCCATTTTGGCTTGAACTGCAGCAATAATATCAGGATGCGCGTGGCCCAAAATCATTGGTCCCCAGGATTGTACGTAATCGATGTAGCGCTTGTTATCACTATCAACGACATAAGCACCCTTTGCCGATTGAATGAATAATGGTGTACCGCCGACTGCTTTAAATGCTCGTACTGGCGAGTTGACGCCGCCCGGAATAGACTTTTGGGCTTGTTGAAACAGTTTTTCTGAGGTGGGATTGGCAGTCGTTGTCATTACATCATCCGTACTATTTAAGGTGGAGGCTTATGCGAAGCGTGAAGTGAACGATTAATCGCTATAAAAAACCGTTATTGGTCAATTGATTTATCTAATGTTTGTAAAAAACCTATTGGTTGTAATTCTACCTGAAGCTGTTCCAAAATTAGACATTTAGTTATGAGTCAAAATTAATACTTATGAGTATTGTTATTGGATCATTCTCTTGTGATCTTGCTTAAAAAATAAGCTCAAGAATAGCGCTAAGATAAAAAAAGGAAAAAAAGAACCAAAAACCAGATAAAAACATTTGAATTGCGCCCAAGGGCTAGGGGCAAACCCATAGAAACCTGAAAAGTGTTAAAGCTATACCACTATTGGGAACGTTTACACAATTAATCGATCCATTAATGATTGAGATGCGGCTAATGATAAAGCGGTTATCTCTGCTAGCAGATCAGTTTTTTTTGACTAAAAGATCACTCGTTATTCGCTATGGCTTAAAGTACTGCTAAAGCGCTGTAAAAAATAACGATATTATAAGCTTGGTATTTATATTAGCCGGTTTATAGCGCGTATCTTGTTGTTATGTCGAGGGGGCGACATCATTTAAAAAGTTAATGGATGACATGTCATGAATAAAGAGGCTTTACTGGAAAAGGTACGTCACTCAGATCGATTACCCATGCTGCCTGAGGTGGCTGTGCGAATTATTGATATGAGTAATGATAGGGAGTTGTATGCGGCAAAAATCAGTGAGGTAATTGCCAATGACCCGGTATTAAGTGCGCGACTACTGCAAGTCAGTAACTCCTCTATATTTCCTTTTCGGCATGAAATCACGAATTTAAATCAGGCCCTAGCGATACTGGGTATACAGCTTACAATGAGCATCGCGATCGGTTTTGCGATTGTCGATATGATGCGAAACTGCGAATCCAAAGACTCTGGGTTTGACCATGATGCTTTTTGGCGTAAAAGTGTATTAGGCGCTATTGCTGCTATTGAAATGCGTAGTGAATTGAAAGGTGTGGAGCAGGGTGATTTGTTTGTTGCTGCGTTAATGCAAGATGTTGGTATGATTGCGCTAGAACATTTTGAGGGAGAAAAATATACGCAACTGGTCAAAGGTGCGCGAAGCCATCTAGATTTAATTGAATTAGAGCGGCGAATGTTTGGTGTTGATCATGCTGAAATTGGTGCAGCGATATTGGAGCGCTGGCATTTACCAGACATTCATATTAATGCGGTTCGCAGCAGTCACTATTTGTTAGAGGCAAAATCGATCACCGAGCTAACTGAGTTGGAATATGCGGTAGCGCTATCAGGTATGTTAGCCGAGCAATGGATCAGTGAGTCATTAAGTCAGCAGTCATTGGATGACAGCATTCAAAGAGCGCTTGAGCGTATTGGCGAACAGGGCTATAAAAATGTAATCAATAAAACCATGGATGCTGTTCCTGATGCTAATGAACTCTTTAAAATGAGTTTGTTGTCTGCAGAGCAGATAACGGATATTCAGCCGTAAGCTACCATCAATGCATACGTTATTTGTTATAAAAAATTTATTAATTTCTTATAACAATGCCATGAACGTGAACATGGCATCTGCTTTCATTTTGTAGTCTAATTCTACTTTGTATTTGTTAGTGAAGTAGAGAGTCATATATTGAAAAAAAAATGGTTTAAACATCATGAGTTTTGGCATCCTCGATTATTTGAGCTGCCCTTTTACCTGTATTTAGGTATTTATTGTTTAATCCAGCGAGTGAGTATCCCCAACTTAGCTAAGGCTAATGCCGCACTAGACCATGGTGAAATAGGTATTGGTTCAAAATTCCATACCCAGCAGCAATTTGATCAAACATTATTTTTACCTACTCGTATTTTGTCGGCTCATTTATCTGTCGATGAAAGGATTTCTGCCATTCAATCATTCGCCGCATTGCATCATTATCCCTTAATATTAAAGCCTGATATTGGCTTAGTAGGAAAGGGGCTTATTAAAATTATCAATGAGCAGGCGATTAATGAGTATGCGCATAAAATAACAGGGAATTATTTATTGCAAAAATTCACCCCATTCAAGGTTGAGTGTGGAATATTTTATACCCGTCAGTCAGGGCAGCCGAAAATAACAGGCATTAATCAAAAACATTTTCCAAGTGTCATAGGTAACGGCAAAGATAACTTACAACAATTGGCACAACAGCATTATCGTTATACTCATCATTGGGCAACATTTTTGCAATATTTTGATTTAGATAAAATACCCTCTAAAGATGAAAAAATATGCCTTTCATTTATTGGCTCGCACACCATGGGGTGTAAGTTCACTGATGATACTCATTGGTTAACACCTGAGTTGCAAGTGAAGATTCATGATGTATTTGAGACGCAGCCGAATTTCAATTTTGGTCGATTGGATGTCAAAGCTCAAAGTAAAGAAGCATTATTACGTGGTGAATTTGTGATTATTGAAATTAATGGCGTATCATCACTGCCAACGCATATGTTCGATCCTGATTATTCTTTAGTCGAAGCCTATAAGATATTTTTTAAGCATGGAAAGTACTTAGTGGATATTGCTAAAGAGCATCGCCATAAGGACATGGATTTATTGCCATTAGGTGAGATTTTGAAACGGGTCAAAAATAATCAAAATAAGCTCGATCAATTACATATGGATCTGAAAAGCCAACAAAGTTAACAAATATCTACTGATACACATGCCTTGTCTGTAACGATCTTTTGATACGATAGGCTTATTGAAACAACAGTCAATTAACATTCAGTTTTATAAGGAACGAAAATGAAAAACAATTATTTAACGATAACACCGAAAGTGGTCGTATTGAGTGCTTTGTTGACGACTGCGATGACATTCCAAGTGAATGCTAATGAATTAGAGCTTTCAATCAATGAAGAGTTTATTGATTTACGATTTACCAGCGAGTATGAAAAAGACTTTGCTGGGCAATTAGCTTTTATGCATTCAGATTTTAATGGCTTATCTGCCGATCAAGTAAGCTACCGATTTTTTACCAGTGATAGTGAGTCGGGTATTCAATTAGGTGCTAAGGCATTTTGGTTGGATGTTGAAGAAGAGGGTGGCTTTGGTATTGGCTTAGGTCTAGGTGTTACGCGTTCATTGTCAGAGAAAATGGACCTTGGTTTTCAGCTTCATTATGCGCCCGATATCATTACGGGCGGTGATTTTGATAATCTACTTGAATATGATATTCGATTAAATTTTCAAATGGTTGAAAATGGCTCATTTTTTATTGGTTATCGAAATATAGAAGCGGATAATGGGGTCGTTGATCTTGAAGTTTATGATGACCCGTATTTCGGCTTAAAATTTGAATTTTAAGCTAGCTTATTAATAACGTCAGTGAAATTAAACAAAGAAAAAAATAAGAGGAAAAAATGAAATTAGAAACTAAAGCAATCCATTCAGGTTTTGATGATGATCCTACTACGCGAGCCGTAGCTGTTCCTATTTATCAAACCACTTCTTATAGTTTTCGTGATACTCAGCATGGCGCCGATCTTTTTGATTTGAAAGAGCCTGGTTATATTTATAGTCGTATCATGAATCCAACATTGGATGTGTTAGAGCAGCGTTTAGCCGATATGGAAGGCGGCATTGGCGCGCTTTGTATGGCATCGGGTATGGCAGCAATTACTGCAAGTATTCAAACGGTTGCGAGTGCTGGTGATAATATTGTGAGCGTGAGTGAGCTGTATGGTGGCACTTATAATTTGTTCGCTCATACATTCCCACAGCAAGGCATTAATGTGCGAATGGCATCGGGTAACGATATTGCCGCATTAGAAAAATTGATTGATGATAAAACCAAAGCGATTTTTTGCGAGTCTATTGGTAATCCAGCGGGTAATATTGTTAACCTTGAAGCGCTTTCTACTATGGCACATAAATACGGTGTGCCAGTGATTGTAGACAACACTGTTGCTACTCCTTATTTGTGTCGACCATTTGAATTCGGCGCTGATATTGTAGTGCACTCATTGACGAAATATATTGGCGGTCATGGCACAACGATTGGCGGCATTATTGTTGATTCTGGAAAATTTGATTGGAAAGATAATCCACGCTTCCCACAATTTAATGAGCCAGATCCTTCTTATCATGGTGTCGTGTATGCTGAGGCTTTAGGTGAGGCTGCTTATATTGGCCGTGCTAGAGTGGTGCCTTTACGGAATATGGGTGCAGCTTTATCGCCTTTTAATGCTTTCTTAGCTTTGCAAGGATTAGAGACTTTAGCTTTACGTATGGATAGGCATGTTGAGAATGCTCAACAAGTTGCTGAGTATTTAAAAAATCATAAGCAATTAAGTTGGGTGAACTATGCCGGTTTAAGTGATAGTCCGTTTTATGATGTCGCTCAGCGTATGGTGAAAGGTAAGCCCTCAGCTATTTTGAGCTTTGGTATTAAAGGCGGCGCTGAAGCAGGGGTTAAATTTATTGACGCGTTAGGAATGATTAAGCGTTTAGTCAATATAGGTGATGCAAAAAGCTTAGCTTGTCATCCTGCTAGTACGACGCATCGCCAGTTAAATGATGATGAGTTGGCATCAGCAGGTGTGAGTAATGATCTTGTTCGGTTATCGATTGGTATTGAACATATTGACGATATTATTGCCGATATAGAACAAGCGTTAGAGCAGGCCGTTATTTAATGGTTTAGCCGTTTCTTTTTTCGCTTCAATGAATAATTTTTTTTCGCAACATTAAGCAGAAGCTTGTTTAATGTTGCGGGATCGATTATTGCTAGTCACTTTATATTTTTATTACCTACGCTATCAACGATGCTACTTATGACTTGGCAGGATTGCTTTGTGATTCCGGTTCATCTTTTTTATGGGTAGAATTTTTTACCTCCTTTATGTAAACAATGATTAATTTTAAAATCCACAATAATGGCGGCTGTAAAAGTACTATAGATGCTTATAAGCCATCTACTGATTTAGCGGGCCTCTTGAATACGGATTATTCTTCCAATATATAATGGTAAGTATATGAATAAAAAGACGATTTCAGCTGCAATGAATGAGCGTCCCGAGCATATGCCAACTCGGAATAATTCGGTAATCACTTATATAGCGATGTTTTTTTGGTGGCTATCGGGGTGGCGTACGGTTGGATCTTTGCCCAATGAGAAGAAGATGTTAGTTGCCGCTGCGCCGCATACCTCTAACTGGGACTTTATTGTTGGCTTACCTATTATTCTTACTTTGGGTATTAAAGGCTCAATTATGATGAAAAAAGAGGCGTTTATTTGGCCCCTTTCTTATCTATGGCGTTGGATCGGTTTTATTCCAATTGATCGTCACTCGCCAAAGGGCGCAGTGGGTACTGCTGTTGAGTATTTTGAAAATAATGAAGCGATGTGGTTTGTTATGTCGCCAGAAGGTACGCGAAGTAAAATTAAGCATTGGCGATCGGGGTTTTTAAATATTGCACACCAAGCCAATGTACCCATATTGTTAGTGTCGTGGGATTTTCCAACTAAAACAGTTAAGTTTGGCCGAGTGATGCGCACCTCAGGTGATTATGAAAAAGATATGCTTGAGGTTCGCGAATACTTTAGTCAATTTACTGGTAAGCGTCCCGAAAATCACTAAAGCACAATGCTTGTTGCTTAATGGGATGCTAAAGTTTCTTTGATAACACTTTAGATTTTCGTTGGTAGTTATACAGTGACTGCTTTGCTTTGGGCAAATCATCTAAGCCAATTTCAGTAAAGCCATTTTCAACAAACCAGTGCGCTGTCTGCGTAGTCAAAACAAATACTCGCTGAATGCCGGCCGCTCGGGCGTTAGCTTCTAAGGTGTTTAATAAGTTGGCGCCACGAGTGCCATTGCGATAATCAGGGTGCGTGACGATGCAGGCAATTTCACCGCTGTCGCCATCGTAGGGATAGAGTGCCGCAAGTGCGACAATTAAGCCTTCACGCTCTACTACCATAAAATAATTAATTTCATCTTCTAACTTATCACGATCACGCCTAACCAATACGCCTTGTTTTTCAAGTGGCGAAATAATATCGATAATGGCTGGTATATCTTCTATTGTTGCTTGGCGTGTCACTTCGAAATTGGCGCTGAGTATTAATGTGCCGGCACCGTCAACGGTATACAGCTCTTGCAGCAAAGCGCCATCGTTAGCGTAATGCATTAAATGTGCACGAGGTACGCCGCCTTCTACACTCGCAATAGCCGTTTTTGCACAGCGAATAAATTCACTGTTTTGATCTTGGTCGGCAATATTTTTTTGAGCACTGGCAGGATCAAGCTCTCGTAGCAATTCTCCTTGTGCATTGCTAATACCATCACGATCAGTAAAGGCAATTAATTTATCGGCTTGCAGTGCAATAGCAATTTCGCTGGCAACTTGTTTATAGCTCAAGCTAAAAGCTTCCCCGGTAGGCGAGTACCCCAGCGGTGATAGCAATACCACATTGCCTAAGTCGAGCAAGGTATTCATGGCCACAGTATCAATTTTTCTCACTAGCCCAGTGTGCTGTAAATCAACGCCATCAATGATGCCCGCAGGTTTTGCGGTAATGACATTGGCAGAAGCAACGCGCACTCTGGCGCCATGCATTGGCGAATTCGGTAGCCCCATTGACAGCCGTGTTTCTAATTGCGAACGAATTAAGCTTGAAGCCTGAATAGCGGTATTCATGGTGGCTTGATCACTGACGCGAAAGCCTTGTACAAATTGGCTTTTAATATTTTGCTGTTCTAGCTTGGCATCGAGTTGGGCACGTAAACCATGCACAATCACAATACGCGTACCCAAGCTATTGAGAAGGGCGATATCGTGAATGATATTGCTAATATTAGAATGCGCAACCGCTTCTCCGCTGAGCATCATGACAAAGGTTTTGCCGCGATGCGCATTAATATATGGCGTGGCTTGACGAAACCAGCGGATAAGCTGGCTATAGTCTTGGTTGTCGTCACTGTTGCCGAGAGGGCTTAATATTTTAGATAGGTCATTCATAGTTGCAGCTTACCGCTAGATGGCTCTATAAGCAGTATTGCTGAATAAGACTTTTTAACAGATCGATGCCAGGAGTAATTTGATCTTGCGCTAAATATTCGTTGGCTTGGTGTGCACAGTCGATACTGCCTGGACCCATAACAATGGTTTGCATGCCTAGCGCTTGTAAATACGGTGCCTCGGTAGCAAAGCCGGCGCTAATAGCGCTATGCCCGGTAAGCTTTTCAGCAAATTGCACTAACTCGCTGGTTTCAGGTTCTAAAAATGCGCTGACGCCATCAAAAAGTGAAGAGTGATTAGCTGTTATATGGCTGCCGGCTAGTGTTGATGCGACACGATTTTTGATACTTCGGCGGACATCGTCGTTTTGCATGCCCGGTAGTAATCGGACATCAAAGCGTAATTCACAGTGCTGACAGATTCGATTAGTGGCATCACCGCCATGAATACTGGCCAGGTTTAGCGTTGGTAAAATCACTTCAAAAGCGGGGTTTTGATATTTTTTACCCCAGCTCTCTCTTAATGCCATTAATTCAGCAATGACTTTATGCATAGCATCTAGCGCGCTATTACCTAGAGCAGGGTTAGACGAGTGTCCCGAGCGGCCTTCGAGGGTAATCGACTCCATCATTACGCCCTTATGCATGCGCACAGGTTGTAAGCCGGTGGGCTCACCGATCACGGCATAGCGAGCTTGCTGAGTATCGGCGGCAACTAAGGCTTTGGCGCCGGCCATACTGGTCTCTTCATCGGCGGTGGCTATAACAATAAGCGGTTGTTTCAATTTACGGCTATCACCAAGAGTTTGGCAGAAGCTTTCGATGGCTTCGAGTGCAACCGCAAAAAAGCCCTTCATATCGGTGGTGCCAAGGCCATAAAAACGATTATCACGATCTGAAAGTGTAAACGGATCAGATTGCCACTTACCCTCGTCATAAGGCACGGTATCGGTATGCCCAGCGAGTACTAAGCCGCCAGAGCCGGTGCCTAAGGTGGCAATTAAATTGTATTTGCCTGCGGTTGTATGGGCACCATTTGCGCTGCTATCAGTCACAGTCTGTATCTCAATCGCAAAGCCAAGATCGGCTAAACGTTCGGCCAGCAGGTCAATAACTGGCCGATTTGACGTATCCAGTGCGGGATTTGAGCTGCTGATGGATGGCAGTGCAATCAAGTCTTGAAGGTTTTGAATAAGCTTTGGCATGCAGAGAATGAGGACCTTTTATGGCGCGCTGTAATGAGGGTAAGTTTCAAGCCGTTGCAGCTAACAGACTAACAAGAACCTGAGTCAGGTAAAAGCATTAGCGATTGGAAAGAGGGCTCTTGAGCGCCTAGTTTTACGCTTGAAGTATTGTAAGAAGGTCTAAAAGTGGACATGAGTCTCTTTTGGCCCAAAAACTGAAACGGTTATGGGTGAGAATTGGCCAATAATCAACCAAAACAACTACACTGAAAAAGTCTTAAGAGCGTAATAACGCTGATAGAAGCGGCTAAAAGAAGCAAGAAAAGTAAGAGTAGTAAGAAAAACAAGAAAAATAAGCAAAACGGTGTAAATCGGACTACCAGGAACCGACCAGGATAATAGATTGAATCATACGGCAGCAAAAACAAAAAAAGGTGGTTTATCGACGTTGACTCGCCAAGAGGGGGATCGAACAGGACGGACTGAACGCGCCGAACGAATAGTCACGCTTCGAGCATTACTCGACAGTCTATTGGCCGATGACTTATTGTCACGTGAAGATGTCCAGCGTATTAGCTCGCAAAGCCGAAGCAAATTAGAAGCAGAGCAGCATCCACTTAATTATATCGCTGATCAGCAGCTTGAAAATCGGCGTCATGCCGGACATAAATTATCATTATCAGTTTTATTAACGTGGTTTGCCGCCACAGCCGATCAAGCCGTTGCTCATCTTGATCCTATGAAAATTGATACTCGTGCCGTTACCGATGTCATGTCATTTGCTTTTGCTAAGCGACATAACATCTTAGCTGTTGAAGTCAATAATGATGAAGTCGTCATCGCGAGTAGCCAGCCGTTTATCAATAGCTGGGAAGCCAATTTAGCCCATGCCTTACAAAAACGTATTGTCCGCGTGGTGGCTAACCCCGCTGATATAAAACGTTATAGCGTTGAGTTTTACACCCTAGTGAATTCCGTTTCTGGTGCTGTTGATGGCAATGGCTCGAGTTCGGCCATTTCTAATTTTGAGCAAATGCTTGAGCTTGGCCAGTTAAAAGATCCTGATGCCAATGACCAGCATATCGTCAATATTGTTGATTGGTTATTGCAGTATGCTTTTGATCAGCGGGCCAGTGATATTCATATTGAGCCGCGCCGTGAGCATGGCAATATTCGTTTTCGTATTGATGGCGTGTTATGCAATATTTATGAATTACCGCCACAAGTTATTGCCGCGGTAACCAGTCGTTTAAAAATACTATCGCGAATGGATTTGGCTGAGAAGCGTAAGCCGCAAGATGGACGTATTAAAACCAAAAGCCCAGAAGGCAATGAGGTTGAATTAAGGCTGTCGAGTATGCCAACAGCGTTTGGTGAAAAATTAGTGATTCGTATTTTTGATCCTGATGTATTGCAGCGAAGTTTTGAAGATTTAGGTTTAATTAATGATGATTACAAGCGCTGGACAGATATGGCGCAGCGACCTAACGGAATATTATTGGTGACAGGGCCAACGGGCTCGGGAAAGACGACAACCTTATATTCAACTTTAAAACAATTAGCCACCGATGATGTAAACGTCTGCACCATCGAAGATCCGATTGAAATGGTTGAACCCGCATTTAATCAAATGCAAGTGCATGCCAAAATCGACTTATCGTTTGCTAGTGGTGTGCGCGCATTAATGCGGCAAGACCCAGATATTATTATGATTGGTGAAATACGTGATCCTGAGACGGCTGAAATGGCGGTTCAAGCTGCATTAACTGGCCACTTGGTGATATCAACGATTCATAC
>JABIQF010000134.1 GCA_018668095.1 Cellvibrionales bacterium | reverse complement strand
GTAATGGGTTTTTTACGGGGGCTAAATAATGATTTCGGCTTACGCTTAACGGTTTTAATGGCAATACCTTGTTTGCGCAACTGGGCTTTGGCCATTGCCTGACTGGGCACTTGTACTTCACCTTTGGTCACTTTGCCGGCGCGATCTTTACCTTCCCAAATATAGGTGTGCAGTTTGGCCGCTAGTTTGGCAGGTGACTTGGCAGTGTGTGTGGCCATCATTTACTCTCTGTGAGGCTTGGTTTACATTCTATGGATCTATATTGAGCGGATCTGATTGAGTTGATCTGTGTTCACTTTGTCATATCCATCGACAAACAATATGATATGAAGTCTAGACAGTTAATTTGAGTATTTAATCCATTCCCAGACTGATGATCTAAATTTGCGGCTTTGATCAATGAATGGAGTCCTTAAATTTAATCTATCGCCCAGTCCTGAGCCTAGTTCTGTACCTAGCCCTGAACCTAGTCGTGAACCTAGTCGTGAACCTAGTCTTTAGTCACGCGGTTAATTTCTTCAAGACTGGTTTGTCCCATAGCGGCTTTACGTAAACCCGATTTTCGTAAATTGTTAAAGCCCGCTTGTTCGGCGGCTTCGGCCAATACTAAGGAGTTACCGCCCTCCATAATAATGCGTTGTAGCTGTGGCGTGATGCGAACAACTTCATAAATACCGACACGGCCTTTATAACCGCCATTGCATTTATCGCAGCCAACTGGGCGACGAATATTGGCGCTGGCTAAGTCGTCTTCTTCAAAACCTTCATCGATTAATGTTTCTGTGGGTAAATCTGCAGGTTCGGCGCATTTGTCGCAAAGTCGGCGGGCAAGTCGCTGGGCTATTACTAAACTCACAGAAGTGGCGACATTAAATGCCGGTATGCCCATGTTTAATAAGCGCGTAATGGTTTCTGCGGCGCTGTTGGTATGCAATGTCGACATCACCATATGGCCGGTTTGTGCGGCTTTAATGGCAATTTCTGCGGTTTCAAGGTCGCGTATTTCGCCCACCATAATGACATCGGGATCTTGACGTAAAAAAGAGCGCAGCGCTTCGGCAAAGGTAAGGCCTACTTTAGTAGACACATGCACTTGGTTAATGCCTTCCATATTGATCTCTACGGGATCTTCGGCGCTAGAGATATTCCGTTCGGTGGTATTAAGAATGTTAAGGCCGGTATACAGCGATACGGTTTTACCACTTCCTGTAGGTCCGGTGACTAAAATCATGCCTTGAGGTTGATGCATGGCATCGAGGAATAGTTTTTTCTGATCTTCTTCATAACCCAGCGCATCAATACCCATTTGGGCGCTGGTAGGATCTAATATTCGTAATACAATTTTTTCACCATAAAGCGTGGGCAGTGTATTCACCCTAAAATCGATAGCGCGTGTTTTCGATAGCTTCATCTTAATGCGGCCATCTTGCGGAAGACGGCGCTCAGAAATATCCATTTGCGACATCACTTTAAGGCGAGCAGCAAGGCGAGGGGCGAGGTTATTAGGTGGCCGAGTGACTTCATGCAAAATACCATCGGTTCTAAAGCGCACGCGATACGATTTTTCATAGGGCTCAAAGTGAATATCCGAAGCGCCACCTTTTATGGCGTCTATTAAAACTTTATTCACAAAGCGCACAATCGGCGTTTCATCAACATCAGAAGCATCTTCTTGGTGGCGACTGTCTTCATCCACCGCTTCAATATCTAAGTCTTCTAAGCCGGCATCATCAAGGTTAGCGAGTTTGTTGCCAAAGGCGGCTTCATCATCATCGAGGTAGCGAGCAATCGCTGCTGTTAATGCGGCTTCTTCGACTAAGATGGTTTCGGTGCTTAAACCAGTATGGAATTTAATTTCATCTTGTGCTTTAAGATTGGTGGGGTCAGACACACCAATAAATAAACGGTTACCGCGTTTAAAGAGGGGAATAGCATGGTGTTGTCGAATTAATTTAGGGTCAACTAACTCAACGGGAATCGCTTCTTTACTTAACGCATTGATATCAAATAAGGGTGAGCCAAACTCATCGGCAATAGCGCTGGCAATTTTATGACCATCGGCAATATTGTTTTGTACAAGGTAAGACACCAGCGACAATTTTTGTTGCGAAGCCAGTTGCAAGGCTTCTTGTGCTTGAGCCTCTTCAATGATTTGGTCCGCAATTAGCCTTCGGGCAACGCCGGACAAGGGCATAACAATACTGGCATTCATTTAATAGTTGTAGCCTCTGTAGTTATTAATCGAGTTATTAATCGAGTTATTGATTAAGTTATTGATCGAGTCATTAATCGCTTTGTAAGTGAATGAATCCGATTCATTTTTTTATTAAGTGCGATTAAATAATCGGTTCACGCTGTTATTAATCTAGCAACAATTATAGCCATGCAAAAAATAAAGCATGGCAATTGCCTCTTTATGCCTCTTTTTTTAATACCTTATTTAAAGTTCTAAGAACTCGATCACAGCGTTTAGTTTAATTTTTTTTATTTTTAGCTGAACCGTTTTACATGTGCTGGGTCATACACATCACTTATGGCAATGATAAATATAAAGTGAAAAGCAGTGAACAGCAGCGAAAAGTGGCTTGATGATAATGGCCCTATGGAAAATGGCCTTATAGATAGGTTAGTAGCGTGGTTTTTATTGTTCATGTCTTAGTTCGCAATCAAATTGTGATACCAGTACACAAATTGAACAATTAAATCGACAAGGTTAAGTATTTATAGCTATTGTTCATCTGTCGAATGAACTTTTGGTTTCGCTAAAAACGGTTTTTATTTAATGGAGAGTTTTACTATGAAAAAACAAATGCAAAAAGGTTTTACCCTAATCGAATTAATGATCGTTGTAGCGATTATTGGTATTTTAGCGGCGGTGGCATTGCCGGCTTATCAAAACTATACGATGCGTGCTAAATTTTCTGAAGTTGTGATTGCGACTGCGGGACTTAAAACCGCTGTTGAAATTTGTGCACAAGATTTGAATACTGTTACAGGTTGTACAGATGCTCAAAATGGGCCAGGTTGGAATATAGCAGCTGTCGGTACGGCAGGGAATGTTAATGGGATTGCTACAACAAATGGAACAATTACTGCTACAGCGATAACAGGTAATGGTTTAAGTGGTCAGACTTATATCATGGTACCGACTTTTGCAAACGGTAGGGTCACATGGGGAACCGGTACTGGTACTTGTGCTACAGGCACACCAGTTTTGTGTTAATTTTTTATAGTAAAAAAACCGCGGCAACAGCTGCGGTTTTTTTTTGCAAAAAATAAAGCTAATCTGTTAAAAACCGCATCGATAAATCAACTGCAGTTACATGCTTAGTTAACGCACCAATCGAAATATAATCCACGCCAGTCGCCGCTAATGCAGCCAAAGTCGCTTCACTCACATTACCCGAGGCTTCTAGCTTCGCGCGTCCTTGATTTATCGCTACCGCTTGCTCTAAATCCTTTATCGAAAAATTATCCAGCATCACAATATCAGCTTGCGCCGCTAAGGCTTGTTGTAATTCATCCAGATTTTCTACCTCTACTTCAACAGGCATATCCGCTTGCAGGCTTTTTGCTTTTTCAATAGCAGCGGTAATAGAACCGCAAGCCGCTATATGATTTTCTTTAATTAAATACGCATCATACAAACCAATACGATGGTTAAAGCAGCCGCCACAAGTCACTGCGTATTTTTGCGCGGTACGTAAGCCAGGAATCGTTTTGCGGGTATCTAACAATTTAACTGAGGTATGTGCAGTGTGCTGGGCATAACGGTTACATAATGTTGCTGTGCCCGATAGTAGCTGCAAGAAATTCAATGCCGTGCGCTCGCCAATTAAAATACTGCGCGCTGAGCCACTTAGCGTGAATAAGGTTTGCTCGGCTTCTACGTGATCACCATCACTCACTGACCAGTTAATAACTACTGAAGCATCCAACTGCGCAAAGGTTTCATTAACCCAATCGACACCGCAAATAACGGCAGGCTCACGGGTTATGACTTTGGCGCGGTATTGCGTATCGGCAGAGACCAGTTGAGCGGTAATATCATCACTGCTATCTGTGCTGCCAAGATCTTCGGCCAGTGCTTCGCGAACTGAGCGGCTAATATCGGT
>JABIQF010000129.1 GCA_018668095.1 Cellvibrionales bacterium | reverse complement strand
CGAGGCTTCGACGACTGTTTATTTGAAACATTAATCCTTGGAGCCGAGGCTTGGCATGATCGGGCGCTTCGTCTATCACTTTGTTGCACAAGGCAATACGAAGGTTTTCAAGTTTTTCCGGTTCGTTTTTAGCCATAAACCGCAAGGTATCGAAGTCTGGCAGAGTCAATTTTTGACGCTCTGCACAGGTCGATGATTCTGGATTCGTGTTCGTGTATGTATCGTCGTAAGACATCCCTAACTCGCTTTGATAATCCTAGAATAATTTTAAAACGCATTAATAATGCACTCATGACGATATTGAATCGACAGCGGAGAGTTTTTTCAGGTTGTAAACTTTATCTAGCACAAACACTTCATCAATCTATTGGAGTGGCTCCAATGTCTTTTTTTGTTGTGTACTGAGTTTTATCCATTGATTAACAACATTATTTTTTTTGTTTTTTGTTATTTATGTCGTTAATAAATTTACGTAATTACCCCGAATAAATTTTTAATTGACTTAAACTGCTATCACTTTTTACTGAGTCACTGAATAAGTTGAGCAAGGAATGTTACTTGATTCAACTTAATTGTTCAATAAGTAATCAGCTGGTAATCGTCCTTTGATCTATTTAATGGTGTGCTTGAGGATATTATTTTATATTAATTCATTTTAAAACAATGGCTTAGGAGTTTTTTGATGATTTGTTTTTCTGACCAACGGTTATTCTTATTATTTATTTTCCTTCACCGTTTGGTTTAAATAACGTTTTGATGAGGCTTAACAATTATGATGTATTCGCTGGGTAACTTTTCACCTATACAGCAGCAGCCGGTCAATTTTATTGCACCTGATGCGCGTGTGATTGGGCGAGTCGAAATAAAAGCGAATGCGAGTATTTGGTTTGCTGTTGTTATTCGCGCCGATGTTGAAAGAATTACTATTGGTGAGGGGACTAATATTCAAGACGCTGCGGTATTACATGCCGACCCGGGTTACCCTCTGGTTATTGGTAGTCATGTTACGGTTGGCCATAAGGCGATGTTACATGGCTGTAGCATTGGCGATAATAGTTTGGTGGGCATAAATGCTGTGATATTAAATGGCGCCAAAATTGGCAATGACTGTCTTATTGGCGCTAACACTTTGGTGACAGAAAACACTGTTATTCCTGATGGTGTAATGGTTTTGGGTTCGCCGGGAAAGGTGGTGAGAAAGTTGTCAGAAGATGAGTGTGCAGCATTATCGTTAGGAGCGCTTCACTATATTGAAAATGGACAAGCATTTATGCGTGACTTAAAAGCAGTTGATTCGCTAGTTTAGTTTGAGTTCTAGTATTAAAGTAATAAATGAAAAGCAAAATATTGAATAAGAGAATGTTATTGGTATGACAAATAAAGTAGTAGATTTAAATAAAGTTGAGTCACCTTGCATTGGTGTTTGTGTGTTAGATATTAACGACGTTTGTGAGGGTTGTTATCGTAAGGCTGACGAGATTGGTCGCTGGTCAATTTTGAGTGAAGACGTTAAGCGAGATATTGTTAAGGCTAGCTGGCAGCGAGCAAAGGATTTGGGCAGGATCATAGAATAGAGGTATAGAATAGAGGTGTTGAGTCGGGTAAACGCTTTATTCAGGATTTAAAGCGTTTTTTTAGTCCTCATTATTGCCTCTGTTATTAGTCGAATGCATGCGTTGCGACCTTACGCTACTGATCATATTATCCTGAACATCTAATATCTCGAATCGATAATTATCTAATGCAAGGCTAACACCGCTGGCATCAGGAAATGATTCAAGTTGCTCTAAAATAAGACCGTTAAGGGTTTTTGCACCCTGTGTTGGTAAATCCCATTCGAGTTGTCGGTTAATATCACGAATAGTCGCTGAGCCGGTAATTACAAAACTGCCGTCTTCTAGATGCGTAATATCAGCAAACTGTTCAGTAAAGTTTGTCGTGTAATCACCCACAATTTCTTCCAAGATATCTTCTATCGTCACTAGGCCTAACACAACCCCATATTCATCAACCACTATACCTATGCGGCGTTTTTCGCGTTGAAAGTTAAACAGCTGTGTATGCAGCGGCGTGCCTTCAGGAATGTAGTAAGGCTCGCGTGCAGATTCGATCATGGCCCGCTTGTCTAGCATCACTGAATCGTTATTGTTGTTGGATTGAGCGGGGCCGATAAAGCGAGAAGTTTGTCGTAAATGCAAGATGCCAACTAGGTCGTCGAGTTCATCTCTAAATAGGGGGATATGCGTATATTCGCTGGCACGAATTTGATCGAGCAGTACTTGCGCGTTGTCATTAATATCCATGCTATAAACTTCATTGCGAGGAATCATAATGTCATTAACTACAACATTTTCTAAGTCGAGAATGTTCATTAACATGCCGCGACGTTTTTTTGGGATTTGTCCGCCTGATTCTTGCACTAAAACGCGCATTTCTTCAAAGCTCAGATCATCATTTTGAATGTATTGTGGATTGCCGCCCAGCCATCGAATAATTGCGTTAGTAATATGGTTGGTGACAAATACTAACGGATAAAATACAGCTTGTAGTGGCTGTAAAATATATGAGGCAGGAAAGGCGACTTTCTCAGGGTATAAAGCGGCAAAGGTTTTTGGTGTGACTTCGGCAAAAATTAAAATCACTATCGTTAAACTGGCGGTAGCAATGAAGTAGCCTGCGTCGCCGTAGAGTCTTACCGCGATTGCCGTAGCCAATGAAGCGGCAGCGATATTGACAAGGTTGTTGCCTATAAGAATTAAGCCAATTAATCGATCGGTACGACTGAGTAATCGTGAAGCTTTGCGCGCGCCACGATGACCACTCTGTTTAAGGTGTTTTAGCCGATAGCGATTTAACGCCATCATGCTAGTTTCTGAACTTGAGAAGAATGCTGAACACAGGATGAGAAAAAACAATGCTGTGAACAGCCAACTTATTGGAATAGCGTCCAAGTGCGGGGTAGACCTCTATGTACGAATCGGACGGCAATAGTGAAGAAAATCGAGAGGTTTGGCAAGCGCAAATTAAACGTGTAATGCCGCTATAGTGTCGTTCTATGTGCCACTATGCAGCAGTCTTTGTGGTAAGTCCTTGTTTACCTGCGCCACCTTTCAAGTATTTAACATCGCTTTAGTATGGGTTTAGCAGTATCTCAAGAACAAACTTTGAACCGAAATAAGCTAGAACTAAAGCAATAAAAGCGGCAATGGCCAGTTTTAATGCCGTTGTTCCGCGCCATCCATAATTGCGGCGACCAATAATAAGCAGGCCATAAAGAAGCCACGAGATCATTGTAAAGAGGGTTTTATGTGCGAGATGCTGGGCAAAAAGGTCATCAATGAAAATACCGCCGCTTACAATGGCTGCTGTTAATATTAGCCAGCCGATGGTAATGAGTTGAAATAAAAGGCTTTCCATTGTTTGTAATGGCGGCAGTTGGCGTAACCAGCTAATTTCACGGTGATCTTTCAAGCCGCGTTCCATAAGCTGAAATGTGAGTGCAAGCAGCGTAGCGAGGCTGAGTAAACTATAAGCAATAATAGAGCTAAGAATATGCGTTAGCATACCTGGCGACGTTGCTAGTATGGGTGTGTGGTGAGAGTAACTGTTCGCCAAAACTAAGCACATAATGGCGATAACAAATGCCGGTAGAAGCATAGCTCTGAGCGTATAGCGTGTTTGCGCGATTAACCCCATGCTCATAACGATAAACGCGGTGATGGATAGCGCATCAAAAAGACTGCTGCTTAAGCCTTGATGTTCAATAGTATTGAGCGTGATAGTGAGAAAGTGAAATACGACGCCGGCTAAGCCCCAAAGAGGGAAGGCTTGATGTTGGTTGGCATTGGAGCGAGTGACGATTAAAAGCTGCATAATGGCCAGCGCATAACACGCAGAGGCGCTTATGGTTGTCAATGTCGCAAGAGTTGATAGATCAGTCATTGCCTGCTTAATCCTTTCTATTTGATTCTATTGCCGGCGTTAAATGGGGACAATACTGATTGTGGCATATGCGCGGTTGTGGGTGAAGCCTAAGAGCGTTATTAAGTTGCGGCAAATATTGCCATCTTGGCTTTAAATTACCGATACATTTGGGCTCTGCAGGCTAGCTAAGGTATACTTTGCGTCCTCTTTTTTATATGTGTATTACAACTTATGTTTGAGAATCTAAGTGATCGCCTATCCCAGACCTTTCGCCAAGTTAGCGGTAAGGCGCATTTAAGCGAAGATAATATCAAAGATGCCTTGCGTGATGTACGCATGGCCTTACTTGAAGCCGACGTTGCCTTGCCCGTGGTTAAGGATTTTGTCGACCGTGTTAAGTTGCGCGGTGTTGGCCAAGAGGTTACGCAGAGCTTATCGCCTGGTCAGGTGTTTTTAAAGATTGTTCAAAGCGAGTTACAAGTAACGCTGGGTGAAGCCAATGAAGGGCTAAACTTGGCGGTTAAACCGCCGGCAATTATTTTAATGGCAGGACTTCAAGGCGCAGGTAAAACCACTTCTGTTGCCAAGCTTGCCCGATATTTAAAAGAGACACAGAAAAAATCAGTCATGGTGGTGAGTGCGGATGTCTATCGTCCCGCGGCAATCCAGCAGTTAAAAACCTTGGCTGCAGAAGTGGATGTCACATTCCATCCGAGTGACGTCGATCAGAAGCCTATCGATATTGTTAATGGCGCGTTAGCCGCTGCCAAGCTTAGTCTTAATGATGTATTAATTGTTGATACCGCGGGTCGGTTAGCGATTGATAATGACATGATGCAGGAAATTGGCGGATTACATAAAGCCTTAAATCCTGCAGAGACTTTATTCGTTGTCGACGCGATGACGGGGCAAGATGCTGCAAATACCGCCAAGGCATTTAGTGAGCAGCTACCGTTAACCGGTGTTGTGTTAACTAAAATAGATGCTGATACACGTGGTGGTGCGGCGTTATCGGTTCGCGCTATTACAGGCAAGCCAATTAAGTTTATGGGTGTGGGTGAAAAAACCACTGCGTTAGAGCTTTTCCATCCTGATCGTATCGCTTCACGTATTTTAGGTATGGGCGACGTGATGTCGCTGATAGAAGAGGCCGAGAAAAAGGTTGATAAGCGTAAGGCTGAGCGTCTTGCACGAAAAGTTAAGCGCGGTAAGGGCTTTGACCTTGAAGACTTTCGTGACCAGCTTCAGCAAATGAACAATATGGGCGGCATTGGCAGTATGCTCGATAAAATGCCCGGTATGGCTGGTATGGCGCAAGCGGTTGAGCAGCAAGCGGCGCAAAAGCAATTTGGCCAAATGGAAGCCATTATTAATTCGATGACACCCAAAGAACGCCGTAATCCGGATATTTTAAACGGCTCGCGTAAGCGTCGTGTGACGATGGGTTCGGGAACGCAATTACAAGATTTAAACCGTCTGCTTAAGCAGCATAAGCAAATGCAGAAGATGATGAAGAAAATGAAGGGCGGCGGTTTGGCCAATATGATGCGTGGTATGGGCGGAATGGGTGGCCCTGGTGGCATGGGCGGCGGTATGGGTGGAATGGGCGGTTTGCCGCCAGGCTTTAAGTAGTTCTTGCTGCTATTTCTGAGTCTGTATATTGGCCTTATTGGAGCTAATATGGCGAAGTCGCTTGTTTAGATTATCTTTCTTTATTGGCTTGTATCTTCGGTTGGTCGTATAAATGCGGCGATTTTTGTATTTAACTCTCTGAAAAGTATCAATTTTTCATCTATTTGGGTGGAATAGTTGGCTTCTGCCGTTAGATTGAAAATGGAGGTGTTAAATAAAAATTCTTTACCGTATAATGCGCGCCTTTTTTCCGCCCTGTGAATACTTGTGGCAGGTATATCTCTAAAAGAGATAATTGGCTGTTAAGGCGCGTAAATAGGCGGAATAAATGAATTAAAGGTTTCATTTAGCTCAAAAAAATTTGTAACAAATGATCTTATATCATCAATTTTAGAACACTGACTTTCAGGAAAGTAAAAATGGTAACTATTCGTTTATCAAGAGGCGGATCAAAAAAGCGTCCTTTTTATCATGTTGTTGTAGCTGATAGCCGCAATGCACGTGATGGTCGTTTTATAGAGCAGGTTGGTTTTTTCAACCCAGTTGCTCGTGGTCAAGAAGAGCGTTTACGCATTCAGCAAGATCGAATTGATCACTGGGTTAGCCTTGGCGCACAGGTTTCTGACCGTGTTGCTTCATTGTCTAAGCAAGCTCAAAAAGCGGCAGCCTAATTTTAGGTTTTTGTTTTGCTTTTTTATGCAGTGTTTCTTTACATCTAACCTTTAAATGTTAGATTTTTTAAAGATCGCTGGTCTATAAATTTTGAAAAAAAAGCAAATTAAAATGTCAGCAAAAGATTTAAGCGTCGATTCAGAGAGTGATCTGGCTGCCGGTTTGGTTGTTATTGGTGAGATCAGTGCTGTGTTTGGTGTTAAGGGTTGGTTAAAGGTGCATTCCTATACTGAGCCCTTTGATAATATTCTGGCTTACGATAATTGGTTGCTAGAAAAAAACGGACAGACTCGTCAAGTTGTTATCGATGAGGCGCGTCGACACAGTAACGGTATTGTTGTTCATATCAAAGATGTGGATGACAGAGATATCGCGAAAGCTTACTGTAAGTCGCAGATTAAAATACCGTTGAGTGCGATGCCTGAATTGTCAAAAGACGATTATTACTGGCATCAACTTGAGGGTTTGCAAGTTTACTTGCAAGATGAGGCTGGACAAGCTGGATTGTTAATAGGCTCGGTTGACCATTTGATAGAGACCGGCGCGAATGACGTTCTCGTTGTTAAGCCTGAGTTAGAAGGTAAGTCTGATTCAGAAGAAATATTGATACCGTATTTGCTCGACAAAGTGGTTAAGTCTGTCGACATTGATAACGGAACGATGCTGGTTGATTGGCAAATGGATGATGTTGATTAGTTTTTTGATCAGTTTTAGTTAGACCGAATTACATCGTTAGGGGCCAGCGATATGCATGTCAGTATTGTTACGCTGTTTCCGGAAATGTTTAAAGCATTGTCCGAGTCGGGTATTTCGAGTCGGGCGATAGATAAAGATTTATTGTCGTTATCGACAGTGAATCCGCGTGATTATACCGTCGACAGGCATAAGTCGGTTGATGATCGTCCTTACGGGGGCGGCCCCGGTATGGTCATGACAGTGCCGCCATTAGCGAGTGCTATTCATGCAGCAAAAGCGAGTATGGATGGTGTTGTTGATGTTGCAGCCAAAGATGATGCGGTTAAAGTGGTTTATATGTCACCGCAGGGCAAGTGTTTAGATCAGGCGATGATAAATCGTTTGTCGCAATGCCAGAAGCTCGTTATTTTATGCGGTCGTTACGAAGGCATTGATGAGCGATTAATTGAAGCCGAAGTTGATGAAGAAATTTCCATTGGCGATTATGTAATAAGCGGTGGAGAGTTAGCAGCAATGGTGCTGTTAGATGGTGTGATTCGGCAGTTACCCGATGCTTTGGGTGATGCAGATTCAGCCAAACAAGATTCATTTGCGAGTCGTCCATTACTGGATTGTCCGCATTACTCGAGGCCAGAGAGTGTCGATGGTCAGGATGTCCCCTCAGTATTATTGAGTGGAGACCACGAGGCGATAAGGCGCTGGCGATTGCAGCAGTCTTTATTAAGAACCAGAGAGCGTCGACCGGATTTATTTGAGCGGTTGGAGCTAAGTCCGGAAGAACAAGCATTGCTCGATGAGGAATGCTAAAAGCAACAGATAATAGCTATTTTAATTTGTATTAATTCATTGGTCGCTATGTAGAGCATCAATGAGACCAGGAGTCTACCATGAGCAACAGAAACACTTTAATTCAACAAATCGATCAAGAGCAGACCGATGCCAAGCAAATTCCTGATTTTTCTCCAGGTGATACTGTGGTTGTTCAGGTAAAAGTAAAAGACGGCGAGCGTGAGCGTCTGCAGGCTTTTGAAGGTGTTGTTATTGCTAAGCGTAATCGTGGCATTAGCTCTGCATTCACCGTGCGTAAAATTTCGCATGGTGTTGGCGTTGAGCGTACTTTCCAAACTTACAGTGAGATGATTGGTGAGATTGAAGTTAAGCGTCGTGGTGATGTTCGTCGTGCTAAGCTTTATTACTTGCGTGAGTTGTCTGGTAAGGCTGCACGTATTAAAGAAAAATTAGCTAGCCGATAATTGATTGGGCTGTCGTTTTTTTTCGATAGCTAAGCCCGATTAATTAATGTCTATGTGCTGAGCTTTTTTGCTTGGCTATTAAAACCCTGCTTTTTTTAAGTAGGGTTTTTTTATGGGGGATGTTTTTGCTTTTTTTGGGTTTTAAGTTCAAGACCGTCTGGGGTAGCCCGATATGCCAGAGGCTTATGCATCAATTTAGTGGTAATGATTTATTCTGAGGTTTTACTTTTTTGTTTAAGTTTTAAATTCAAGG
>JABIQF010000128.1 GCA_018668095.1 Cellvibrionales bacterium | reverse complement strand
TTTTAATGTCTGGTGCAGCACTGTTAGTGCGTTATAAGCGCCGACTTGATGCTATTAATGCAGAGCTGAATAACTTGAAGCGTAGCTTGTCGATTTTTGATGATGGTGCGCAGGGCATTGGTCGTCGCCTTGTTGAAGCTGAGAGGCAGCTTAAATCAGTGGTGAGTGATCAAGTGCAATTCAAGCAACAATCGAGTAATCAGTCTTATACTGATGCAGCCAGTTTGGTTGCTCAGGGCTTATCTGTTGATCAAGTTGTTGAGCGTAGTGATCTATCTCGAGCCGAAGTCGAGCTTATGGTGCTGTTGCGCGAAAGCGACCATCAGCCTGAAAGCATTAGCTAGTTAGCTTTATCTCCATACCTATCTTCCTTTTCTATTGTCCTTCTTAGTTCCTTTTCTACTCCAGCGTTGTTTCTGCGGTAAGTGTTGTAGGCGGTCTATTTGCTCTAAACAGGATTTTCTTGGTTATAGCGAAGGCCGATTAATTTCCTTATAAGCGATTGAAAGCTTTGATAAAAGTTCAGCTTATGATATAAAGACGCGCCTAATTTCTGGGAGCTCTCAGAAAAGGGTGGTTTAGCCGTTTTAGAATATCGCTTTAGTTGTTAATTAAAGGGATTTAATTCTTTAACTTTAATAGGCTAAGCTATTGAAATATAAACTAATGTCACACACTTATCGACACATTGCTCAGGGTGCTGGCGACACGGGTTAAGCGTTTATCAATTGAGGTTTAATTGATAGTCGAATAATTCAGTGGATGCTGGTTGGGTTAATGGGATGAGTGGAGGCTTAACCCGAACTACAGGAAATAAGATTATGACTACAACTGTCAGCATGCGTGAGCTGTTGCAAGCAGGTGTTCATTTCGGCCATCAAAGCCGTTACTGGAACCCTAAAATGGCGCCTTTTATCTTTGGTGCTCGCAACAAGATTCATATCATCAATTTAGAACAAACTGTTCCAGCCTTAAACGAAGCGTTAGCTTTTGTTGAAAGATTGGCAACTAGCAAGAATAAGATTTTATTTGTAGGCACTAAGCGTGCTGCAGGTAAGATCATCAAAGAAGAAGCCGAACGCTGCAACATGCCTTACGTTAGCCATCGCTGGTTAGGTGGTATGTTGACCAACTATAAAACTATTCGTGCTTCAATCAAACGCTACCGTGATTTGGCCGCTCAAGAAAAAGACGGCACTTTCGATATGCTTACTAAGAAAGAGGCGTTAATGCGTCGTCGGACTAAAGATAAGCTTGAGAAAAGCATTGGTGGTATTAAAGATATGGCTGGCTTGCCAGACGCATTATTTGTTGTCGATGTTGATCATGAGCGCATTGCCATTACTGAAGCGAACAAATTGGGTATCCCAGTTATCGGTATCGTTGATAGTAATAGTAATCCTGATGGCATTGATTACGTTATCCCAGGTAATGATGATGCTATCCGCGCTGTGAAGCTTTACGTTAGCAGAATGGCTGATGCTTGTTTATCAACAGAAGGCGGCCTTGCTGATTTCGTTGCTAAAGATGAGTTTGTAGAAGTTGCGGCTGAGCCTGCAGCAGAAGCAGCTGCTGAAGCGCCAGAAGCAAAAAAAGAAGACTAATTTAAGTCTTTACAGATCGAGTTATAAGCATTTGAAAAAGGGAGCCTAGCTCCCTTTTTCAAAGTTTAGCTCAGTAGAATTTTATTTAACGTTTTGTTTATTGCTGTTGCCCTAGGTGAATGTATAAACAAGATAAGAACTGATCGGGAGAGAAGAACGATGGCTCAAATTAAAGCGACCATGGTTAAAGAGCTGCGAGATAGAACCGGCTTAGGCATGATGGAATGTAAGAAAGCATTAACTGAAGCTGGCGGCGATATTGAAGCGGCTATCGAAGAAATGCGTAAATCAAGTGGCATGAAAGCGGCGAAGAAAGCAGGTCGTACTGCTGCTGAAGGCGCTGTTGCTGTTAAAGTTGCTGATGATCAAAGCGTTGGTGTTTTGGTTGAAGTGAACAGTGAGACTGATTTTGCTGCACGTGATGATAACTTCCTAGGTTTTGTTAATGAAGTTGTAGAAGCTGTTTTTGCAAGTAAGAGCACTGACATTGAAAGTCTTTTAGCTGCAGGCTTAGAAACTAAGCGTGAAGCTTTAGTTCAAAAAATTGGCGAGAACATTTCTGTTCGTCGCGCAGTCGTTGTTGAAGGTGCTAACGTTGGCGCTTATGTTCACGGCAACGGCAAAATTGCGGTTCTTACTAGCTTAACTGCTGGTGATGAAGAATTAGCTAAAGATGTTGCTATGCATGTAGCTGCGGTTAACCCTCAGGTTGCTAAGCCTGAAGAAATGCCTGCTGAATTGCTTGAGAAAGAGCGTGCTATTTATATTGCACAAGCTGAAGATAGCGGTAAGCCAGCTGAAATCGTTGCTAAAATGGTTGAAGGGCGTGTACGTAAATTTTTAGCTGAGAGCTCATTGACTGAGCAGCCTTTTGTTAAAGACCCTGATTTAAAAATTGGTCAGTTATTGAAAAATGCTGGTGCAGACATTAATGGCTTTACCCGTTTTGAAGTGGGTGAGGGTATTGAGGTTGAAGAAGTTGATTTTGCGGCTGAAGTTGCAGCCCAGGTAAAACAAACATCCTAGTGGGTGTTATTGAGAAAGGGCGCTTAGCGCCCTTTTTTGTATCTATTCATTGTGTACTAGCCAACCTTTGGTTAGTCTGTTTCTAACGCAATATCTGTTTAACGCTATGGTGGGAGCCTTTCTATGTCTACTGCGACAAATGACAAAAAATACAAACGAATATTGCTTAAATTAAGCGGTGAGGCGTTACAGGGTTCGGGTAACTTTGGCATTGATCCGCGCGTCTTGGATCGCATGGCGCTAGAAATTGGTCAGCTTGTCGGCATCGGCATACAAGTTGGCTTAGTTATAGGTGGCGGTAATTTGTTTCGTGGGGCTGAGTTAAGTGCTGCGGGCTTAGATCGTGTAACCGGTGATCATATGGGAATGCTTGCTACAACCATGAATGCCTTAGCTATGCGTGATGCTCTAGAGCGCTCTAACATTCCAACAACGGCAATGTCTGCCATCCCTATGAGCGGTGTTGTCGATCGCTATGATCGACGCTCGGCGGTTAGGTGTCTTGAGCAGGGTGATGTGGTTATCTTCTCTGCAGGCACAGGTAATCCATTTTTCACTACTGATTCTGCAGCCGCTTTACGCGCTATTGAAATCGATGCTGAATTGATGATTAAAGCGACAAAAGTTGATGGTGTTTATGATTCAGATCCGATGAAAAATCCGGATGCAGTGAAATACGACAGCCTTACTTATGATGATGTGCTTGACGGTAAGTTAGGGGTTATGGATTTAACGGCTATTTGCCTTTGTCGTGATCACAATATGCCAGTGCGGGTGTTTGAGATGGATAAGGTGGGCGCACTTGTGAATATTGTAGTGGGCGGAAATGAAGGCACATTGATACAATAGAAGCCAGTTAGATTTAGCGCCAGGCCCTCCTGTTTTATGGGTCTGGTTTTTATACGTAGGGGAGACATTAAAAGTGCTAGAAGAATTCAAACAAGATGCAGAAGAACGCATGCAGAAAGCAGTGGATGCATTAGCGGGCGCGTTTAATAAAATTAGAACTGGTCGGGCTCATCCGAGTATTTTAGAAGGTGTAAGAGTCGATTATTATGGTTCGGTGACGCCTTTAAGTCAGGTTGCTAACGTCTCTGTTGAAGATGCGCGTATGTTATCGGTAACGCCTTGGGAAAAACAAATGGTTCCCGATATCGAAAAAGCGATTATGAAATCAGACTTAGGTTTGAATCCGGTAACAGCAGGTGCTGTTATTCGTGTACCTATGCCGGCGTTAACTGAAGAGACGCGCAAAGGCTATATTAAACAAGCAAGAAAAGAAGTTGAGACGTCAAGAATATCGGCAAGAAATATCCGTCGAGATGTTTTGGCCGATATCAAAGAGCTTTTAAAGGCAAAAGAGATTTCTGAAGACCAAGAGCGTAAAGCTCAGGATGATATTCAGAAAATTACTGATAAATATATTGCAAAAATGGATGAGGCTTTGAAAGTAAAAGAAGCCGATCTGTTAGAGATATAGGGATTTTTTAAATCGACGAGCTTCTGCTTGTCTTTTTAATTTTCATCTGTCTAATTTATGAAATCTAAATCTTCTGATACCACAAGAGACTCATCGCCTAACGATGAGTCTCTTGTGTGCGCATCTGATTCTAAGCAAACACCGAATGAAGCTACAACGCCTCAGCATATTGCCATTATTATGGATGGTAATAATCGCTGGGCAAAAAAACGTTTTCTGCCAGGTATTCGTGGGCATAAAGCCGGTGTTGAAGCTATTCGAAGTGTACTTGCTGTTTGTGAAAAACATCAGGTAAAGGCGCTGACATTATTTGCTTTTAGTAGTGAAAATTGGCATCGTCCGGTTGAAGAAGTTGGCGCGTTAATGAGTTTGTTTCTTAACTATTTAAAGCGTGAGGTTAGCTCTTTACATAAAAAGGGTGTGCGGATTCGTTTTATTGGGCGGCGTGATCGTCTTCAAGCTGATATTGTTAAGCAGATGGAAATGGCGGAAACATTGACGCAATTAAATACTGTGAGCACCTTAGTGCTAGCGGTTGATTACGGTGGTCAATGGGATATTACTAACGCAGCCACTGAAATTGCTAAAAGCGTTGCTGCTGGCGATATTTTGCCTGAGCAAATTGATGAGTCCTTGGTTCACTCACATCTTTCGTTGAATGATTTACCTGCGCCAGATTTATGTGTCAGAACCGGCGGCGAATATCGGATCAGTAATTTCATTCTATGGCAGCTGTCTTATGCCGAGCTTTATTTTACTGAATGTTTTTGGCCAGATTTTGACGAAAAAGAAATGGAGCAAGCGATTGCTGCATTTTCTGCTCGGCAACGCCGTTTCGGCAAAACCTCTGAGCAGGTCGTCAGCGCTCAAGCGTTAGATCCACAATTATCGGAGCAGAGTTAAATGTTAATCTATCGACTCTTTACCGCGGTTATTCTTGCGGCTATCTTTTTACTCACCTTGTCTGCTCCTTCGCCGTTAGTTTTTGTTGCATTTTGTTTGTTGGCATTAATGATTGGCGCATGGGAATGGTCAGCTTTAGCTGAACTGAAAAAAAACAGTCAGAGAATATTATTTGTTGTGAGTTCAACCCTGTTAATGCTACTGGTTGCTTATGCAGCAGGCTTTGTTCACTTTGCCGGTGTTGATTTAATTGCCGTAGTAGAGGGGCAGTACTTTATACAGACGTTGTTATCTCTAGGTGTGGCGTTTTGGTTTTGTATGCTTGCAGTCTTAATCGGCTATCCAGCTAGTCAGCGTTTGTTAAAGGCTCGCTTTACACGATTATTGATGGGTATTATTTTGCTTATCGTTGCTTGGATTTCATTGCTTTATCTTCGCTATCAAGATGACGGGCAGTTTTGGGTCATTTACATTGTTGCGGTAGTTGCTGCGGCTGATGTCGGTGGTTATTTCTTTGGAAAAACATTTGGCTCAAAAAAATTAGCGCCTTCGGTAAGCCCTGGTAAAACGTGGGAAGGTTTTATTGGTGGTTTAATTGTTTCACAATTATTGGCACTGGGTCTTTTTGCGTATTTCTCATCCTCTGAACATAACCCTTTACCTGCACTCACTTCATTTTTATTGGTAACTGCATTGTTGGCGGCGGTATCGGTACTGGGTGATTTGATAGAGAGCCTGTTAAAACGTGGCTGCGGATTAAAAGACAGCGGTACAATTTTGCCGGGGCATGGCGGTGTTTTAGATCGCCTTGATGGTCTGGTTGCAGCTTTACCTGTGTTTGCTTTTATTTTTATGATTCAGAGTTGGTAGCTAGCGTTTGAATACTAAAAACACACAAGATCAATCGTTAGCATCTGCTGAGAAACAATCTGTTTCTATTTTGGGTAGTACTGGCTCTATTGGCCAAAGTACGCTTGAGGTTTTAGCGCTTCATCCTGAGCGCTTTCATTTGTTTGCGCTCTCTGCAAACACACGTGCTGATTTATTGTTGAGCCAGTGTGAAAAATGGCAGCCTGATTACGCTGTATTGCGAGACTCTGAACAAGCTGAATGGTTAGAGCAGTCGCTGATTGAAAAAGGGCTTGCTACACAGTTATTGCATGGCAGTGATGGGCTAGATTTTATTGCCGGTCATGAGTCAGTCGATATAGTGATGGCGTCAATTGTTGGTTCTGCAGGTTTGCGGTCTACGCTGGCGGCCGTGAATTCAGGTAAGAAAGTCTTGCTCGCCAATAAAGAATCTCTCGTTATGGCGGGGGCATTATTTATGCGGGCTGTTGAGCAATCTGGCGCAGTGTTATTGCCTATTGATAGCGAGCATAATGCTATTTTTCAGTGTATGCCATCATCGGATTTGAACGGTTTTGCTGATTCAAATACTGGGTCAGCGAATATTGCTAAGGGCATACGGAAAATTTTACTGACCGGTTCTGGCGGTCCTTTTCGGACTTTACCGATTGAAGCGTTTACGACCATCACAGTAGACCAAGCTTGTGCACATCCTAATTGGTCCATGGGTCGAAAGATATCTGTCGATTCTGCGACGATGATGAATAAGGG
>JABIQF010000201.1 GCA_018668095.1 Cellvibrionales bacterium | reverse complement strand
GCTAACGGCAATAAAGCGCTCGCATCGGGTAGCATCTCTATCTCTAACTCTAACTCTAACTCTAAATCTAAATCTAAATCTAAAGACAGCTGACTCAGTGATAATGGAAATTCTTCATGGTAATGTAATCCTTGACCAGCAATGACAGCGGTTAGCGCCAAGGATGAATCACTATTACCAATAACAATATGGGCTTGCGATGTATCTGCCTTGACCAAACAAGGCCGACCTATTTTTGATAGTAGTGATGGCTTTATTACATGCTCGTTTCCGAGTAACACTGGCAATTCGCCGCGCAAATCATACCAACCGCAATAAACCTCACCCATTCGTGCATCCATAGTTGCCAATACAGCTTGCCTTGAAGCTGCTGGAATACTATTGGTTTGCTTATCCCAATAAAGAAAAGCGTTATAGGCCACGGCCGCGAGGGATGAAATAGGCAATACCGGTAATTGATTACCAAAGGCAAGCCCTTGGGCTACGGCAATACCAATCCTTAAACCCGTAAACGAACCAGGTCCTCTCGCTACAGCAATCGCATCAAGTTCGGCTAAAGATAGATTCGCTTCTTTTAAAACGTCATCAATTAAAGATAATAAACTTCGCGAATGCGATAAAGCCGTCGCATCGAGTCGAGTAATGACTTTGATCGTACTTTCAGCGGGCTGCGAATCAGTATATTGAAGTGCCACACTGCAATGCTGAGAGCTGGTTTCTAGAGCGAGAATATTCAAACGTAAGCCACTAACCTTTAGAATTATGACGACTAAAAACATCTTAAATATTAGATATTCAATCGCAACGTAAAAAAATCGATATTACACTATAGTCCCTTCTCCGCACAGCATAAGGGCTATATGATCAATGACAGCAAGTAAAAGGGAGATTAGAATACCCTTAACTTGAGTCTAGCTTAGCCTAAACTCATTTTTAACGAATATGATATCTGCTATTAACGCCACCTATGAGTAAACCAGCCATTAAATCCGCAACTCAATCAACCAGTGCGCTCATTCTAGCCGGCGGACAAAGCCAGCGCTTTAATTATAATGATAAGGGCTTAATCCATTTTTTGAACAGGCCTATGATTGCACATGTTTTTGAACGTATCGCACCACAGGTAACGAGCATTTCAATTAGCTGCAATCGCAATAGTGTCCAGTATCAATCGATTTATAAAGATTATTATCAAAAAACAGGGATACAACCGACTTCAACAGCAGTACCTATTTGCTTTAAAGATCAAAGCGAAAGCCCATTACAAGGCCCGCTTGCAGGCATCGCTAGTTATTTAGAATACGGTGACAGCGATACTATTTTTATCTGCTCTTGTGATATGCCGCTGATACCCTTTGATATTGTGCAGCAACTTTTCGATGCAATGAATGAATCGGCTACCGATGCGAGCTATCCCGTCGATGAAAATGGGCAACATCATCTTGCTCTCCTCATAAAACGATCAGCAGCCGTCGATGCTTTACAGCAATTAATGACCACAGTAGATACTGAAACGCACAACCCTGAACGAAAAACGAAAACGCATTCGATAAAAAACTGGTTGAATCAAATAAACAGCCATAAAATGTTGATAAACAGCCATGCCACTGCCTTTGCGGACATTAATAGCGTCACAGATATGGCCTTAATTGAACAAAAAACCGAACAATAAAAGAAAAATAAAGACTGCTGCGGCCAACCAAGCCGTCGTTATCATCTATTTTTCTAATGTAGACGCTTATTCAGCTCAAACAATAGCCACCTTAAACCCCAGATTCACTTTTTAGATATCGACAGGCATAAAAAAACCCCTCATATAGAGGGGTTTTTCTTAACTAAGAACAATATTACTTCTTCTTAGCGGCTTTCTTCTTAACGACTTTCTTAGCTGCTTTTTTAGGGGCTGCTTTTTTCTTAACAACCTTTTTAGCGGCTACTTTTTTCTTAGCGACTTTTTTGACTGCCTTTTTAGGAGCGGCCTTTTTCTTAACAACTTTTTTCGCTACTTTTTTAGCTGGTTTTTTAGCTACTTTCTTTTTAACTACTTTTTTAGCCGCTTTTTTAACAACTTTCTTAGCTACTTTCTTAGCTACCTTCTTTTTAACTACTTTCTTCTTAGCGACTTTCTTAACGGCTTTTTTGACTGCTTTCTTCTTAACAACCTTTTTAGCTACTTTTTTCTTAGCCGCTGCTTTTTTAACGACCTTTTTCTTAGCAACTTTCTTTTTAGCCACTACTTTCTTCTTAGCTGCTGCTTTTTTGACTACTTTCTTCTTGGCGGCTGCTTTTTTAACGACTTTCTTCTTAGCAACGACTTTTTTCTTCTTAGCAACTACTTTCTTTTTAGCTACAGTTTTCTTTTTAGCTACAGTTTTCTTCTTAGTAGCGGCTTTTTTTGCTGGCTTACGCTTTACAGCGGCCTTTTTCTTCTTTGCTAATGCCATGCTGAGTATCCTCACCTTTATAAGTTGATTGTTTAGTACACGTTAATCAATGATGATCGATCAATGACGAAGGTCGATATCAAAGTAATTGCTTTCGATAATGTAAGCCGAAATAACCACGTCAAAATCAAACCATCTAACTAACAAAGTCACAATTAACAATTGACTTAATGATCTTAGTTAAAAAGTAAACTAAATTCACGTTCTTGCAAGACTTTTTTTGTGAAAAATTAAATTATTCTTGCCTTTTTTGAACAAAATAGCCGCTTTCTTTATAAAAAGATGTTTTTTTCAATTTTTTTGTTCCTTAAAAAAAATAAATACAACAATATTTATTTTTTTATTTCTTTGTTTATTTAATTAATATTCAACCAATAGAAACAGTGTTAGATGCTTTAATTTTTTCATGAATTCGTTATTTGAATACACTATAAAAACAAAAAACATACCTTAAAGTTGATTTTTTAACGCTGAACACTTAAAAATATTGAAGTCACGTAAAAAAAATTAAACAAATTGTCTATATTCTTGTTTTTTTCAACAAATAACCTAATCAAACCAAATAAAACGACTCTTTTTTTAATAAGCCATTAAAAAAACGTCCAATAACACTCGAAATGTTTTTTTAAACAGTAAGAAATAAGCAATATGCGGTAAAAAACAAAAATTAAAAACGCTAGGCAATAAAAAAGGCTCCAAAAGGAGCCTTTTAATTATCGAAAAGTGCTTTTACTTTAACATTGATAACACTTTAGTCCGTATTTCATCGACATCACCAATACCATTAACGCGATGATACGCCGGTGCATGCGCTTTAAGTGCTTCAGCTTCACCCATATTCTTATAGAAATCGACTAACACTTCTGTTTGGTCATGATAAATACCTAAACGCTTGCGAATAGTAGCTTCAAGATCATCTTCACGTTGTATGAGGTCATCACCGGTCTCATCATCTTTACCAGCCACTTTAGGTGGATTGTATTGAATATGATACACACGACCTGAACCTTCATGCACACGTCGACCACCGAGTCGCTGAACTATGGCTTCATCTTCGACACAAATTTCTAACACGTTATCGACATGAACGCCGGCATCAAGCATCGCTTGCGCTTGAGGAACGGTGCGAGGGAAACCATCAAACAAGAAACCTTGCTGACAATCGGCTTGTTGGATACGCTCTTTTACTAAGGCAATAATAATATCGTCTGAAACTAAGCCACCAGAAGACATAACATCTTTAACACGCATGCCAAGTTCGGTGCCTTCTTTTATAGCAGTTCGTAACATGTCACCCGTAGAAATTTGCGGGATATTAAATGCATCCATAATAAACTGTGCTTGCGTACCCTTGCCTGCACCGGGTGGACCTAACAAAATAATTCGCATTAAAATTACCTCTTACTTAATATGTACGTCAATATATACGTAAAGCTGTTTTCAATATAAATGCTCACCGAGACGTTAAGAATACAGACCTTAAAACGTCGTTGTAATGTGACTGCATTTTTAAAACTTGGACTTTTATGACCCAAATGAACGATAAATAATGCTTCAAAGAGGGCCAAATAACAAAGGGGGGCAAAGATACACAGTCAATCTGCCATTAACAAGGGACTTTTGAGCATAGCGCCACTGTTATGAAGGTTTTTCTTCGTGTTTAACCGCATTCCATAGATCATTGAGCATTTCACTGTCTACTTTGCGATTATTAGCATTAATATCACTCAAGTCATCACTCTCATCGCCCTCAGGCGCTTGCTGCTGCAATTTCTCTATTACAGCATCAACACGAGTAACGAATTTTTTATTAGCGTGACGTAAGGATTGCTCACTGTTAACGCGCATTTTTCTAGCGACATTAATTGCACTGAAAAATACATCACCTAATTCATCTTCTACACGCTGTAGAAAATTATCGGGTAAATCTGGCTGCTCGGCCTGATCGATTAACGCTTCAAGCTCAAGCACTTCTTCTTTTAATTTAGCTAATGCACCTTTTGCATTTGGCCAATCAAAACCGATAGTCGTTGCGCGCTTTTGTAATTTCACGGCTCGTGATAACGCAGGTAATGCTAAAGGCACATCATCAAAGAGACCTCCGCGATTCTTTTTTGCTCGCTCGCTGGCTTTTATGCGTTCCCAATTTTTAGCGACTTGCGCTTCGTCAATATGACTAGCGGATGATTCACTCGTTTTTTTAACATTGTCCTCACTGCCAATATCGCTACTCGGATAAAGCATGCCATTAGTAAAAACATGCGGGTGCCTTGTAACCAGCTTGGAACACAAGGTATGAACGACATCATTAAATGTAAACTGTTGCTCTTCATCGGCTAAGCGGGCGAAAAAAATAACTTGAAATAAGACATCGCCTAGCTCGCCTTTAATATCATCAATATCCGCACTTTCTATCGCATCAGCCAATTCATAAACTTCTTCAATAGAATAATTAATAATGGTTTTCGGCGTTTGTTTTAAATCCCAAGGGCACCCCGTTTGTGGATCACGCAATCGAGACATTAAATACAGTAAATCATTAACGGAATACTGTGCCATTAGCTTAGGCGCTCTGTGTTGATGATATTAGGCATATTATTTAATCGCGCTAAAATACGCACTAACTCTTCGATGTTATGAATCTCTAACGTTAATCTCATGTCAGCCGTATGTTTATCTTTATCGGTAATAGTATTAACACTAATAACATTCACTCGCATGGCGGCTAATAGTCCGGATACATCACTCAGTAAGCCAGTACGATCATAAGCTTCAATGCCAATATCCACAGAATATAAGCCACTTTTTTCTGCACCCCAACTCACTTCAATCACACGCTCTAACTGCTGGCTATCGACCTGTAAAAAGTGGCTACAGTCTTTACGATGCACAGTTACACCACGACTCACCGTGACATAACCAGCAATATCATCGCCAGGCACTGGCTTACAACATTGAGCAATTTGCGTCAGTAAATTACCCACACCTAATACGGTGACGTCGCTTTTCGATTGACGCTTATCAGATTTTGATGAAGGTTTAGCTACTAATACGGGTGGCGGTGTAGGTTTGCCAAATAAATTTTCAGCGATACGCATAATTTGACTGGTCGATACGTCACCGGCACCCAGTGCGCCATATAAATCTTCAACTGTGACGTACTGTAATTTTTTAGTCAGTATTTTGTGATCGACACTGGTAAGTGCAAGTCGCTTTATTTCTCGTTCAAGCAGTATTCGTCCGGCTTGTACATTTTGTTCACGCGCTTGCTTTTTAAACCATGCACGCGCTTTTGATCGGGCACGCGATGAGTTTAAGTAACCTAAGCTCGCTCTTAACCAATCGCGATTAGGCGTCGATTCAGGCCCGGTAATAATCTCTACTTTTTGGCCATTACGTAATACCGTGCTTAAAGGCACAATGCGACCATCGACCTTTGCGCCTCGACAGCGATGCCCTACTTCGGTATGTATGTGATAGGCAAAATCAACAGGTGTTGAACCATAAGGAACATCGACAACGTGACCTTCGGGCGTAAACACATAGATACGATCTTTACCGAAATCATTCGTTAGCTCGCTGGCTAATTCACTGACATCGGTTTCACCACCGGTATCTTCATGCCACTCAAGCACCTGCCTAAGCCATTCTATTTTTTGCTCATAACTCTTGTTGTTGCCGTTAGTATCTGTGCCCTTATAAAGCCAATGTGCACAAACGCCTAACTCTGATGCCTCGTGCATATCGTTAGTACGAATCTGAACTTCTAACACTTTAGCATCGGGACCGATTACAGCGGTATGCAGCGAGCGATAACCATTATCTTTAGGGTTGGCAATATAGTCATCAAACTCGCGCGTGATATTGCGCCACAGGGTATGAATAATTCCTAGACTGGCATAACAATCTTTTAATTGCGGGACCATAATACGCAATGCACGTATATCGTAAACCTGATCAAAGGCTAGATTCTTACGCTGCATTTTTCGCCATATACTGTATATATGTTTGGCACGACCGCTCACCACTGCATCAATGCCTGCTGCTTTTAGCTGGCTCTCTACAATATCAATCACTTCGCCGATATAACGCTCTCGATCAAGACGTTTACCGTCTAACATTTTTGCTATGGATGCATAAGCTTCGGGCTCAAGGTAGCGAAAAGAGACATCTTCAAGCTCCCATTTAATTTGACCAATACCAAGACGATGCGCTAATGGCGCATAAATTTCGAAGACTTCACGAGCAACACGCTTTTGTTTTTCTGGATCAGAATGATTCTTTACAGCCCGAATAGCCTGTGTGCGTTCGGCCAATTTAATGAGACCCACACGAACATCATCGACCATAGCGACAAGCATTTTTCGAATATTTTCTACTTGCGCATTACCCTGGCCTAAAACAGGCTCAGTCTCTGTACGAAGACTAGAAATAGCCGCCATACGTAATACGCCTTGCACCAAGCTAGCGACTTCGGCACCAAGGGTGCTTTTAACTTTATCGATGGCCACACGCTCTTCACGCACGGCACGATAAATAACGGCAGCAATAAGCACTTCTTCATCCATATGAAGACTGCCGAGAATACCAGCCATTTCAAGGCCTGCATCGAAACAACCAATCAAACCATGAGGTCGCTGGCCTTTTTTAATAGTGCTCGATTGTGCCGCAGAAGACAGCTGACAAGCGACCTCCATTCGTGCGGATGTATCGGGATCGGTGAAACCCGGTAGCGATGCCAACCAAGTGTCGACATCTAAGGTACCGTTTTCACGTTTAGGATAAGTTTTTCGTACTTGTACCATAAGCGCCTAATCACACATCCGTGTTTCATTTATCTTAAGAATATTGATGTCTATTCAACATGAAGTCGTCAGACTAAAATCATCAGAGTTGAATTGGCATCAACCGTTAACTTTCGCTATCAAAAACACCGGTCGACAAATAGCGATCACCACGATCACAAATAATTGCCACAATCACGGCATTCTCTACTGTCTTAGCAATCTGCAAAGCAGCATGAATACCGCCTCCCGATGACACGCCACAAAAAATGCCTTCTTGAGTAGCCAGCGCGCGCATGGCGGTTTCTGCCGCTTGTTGATCAATATCGATAATCTGATCAACATTGTCATCTTGATAAATACTCGGTAAGTAGGCTTTGGGCCATCGACGAATACCTGGGATGCTAGCGCCATCCATAGGCTGTAAGCCAACAATTTGAATATCTGGATTTTTTTCTTTCAAAAATCGAGAGACACCCATTATGGTGCCGGTGGTTCCCATTGAGCTAACAAAATGGGTGATTTTTCCACCCGTCTGCTGCCAAATTTCAGGGCCCGTTGAATGGTAGTGGGCCTCAGGGTTATCAATGTTGGCAAATTGATCTAAAACCGTGCCTTCACCGCGCGCAGCCATCGATTCAGCTAAATCACGAGCACCTTCCATGCCCGCCTCGGCATCAACCTCAATAAGCTCAGCACCATAAGCCGCCATGGCCAATTTACGCTCACGACTCATATGGCTAGGCATAATGAGCACCATACGATAGCCTTTAATGGCGGCTGCCATGGCTAAAGCAATACCCGTATTGCCACTGGTTGCCTCTATTAGCGTATCGCCGGGTTTAATTTCTCCGCGCAACTCAGCTTGATTAATCATATTCAGCGCAGGTCTATCTTTGACCGAGCCAGCAGGGTTATTGCCTTCTAATTTAAGCAAGATATCGTTAGATCCAGAATATAGGCGCTGTAACCTCACGAGGGGCGTATTGCCGACAAACTGTTCAATAGTGGGGTAATTCACGCGTCACTTTCCAGCATTGATAAAAAATTGATCAAAGAACGTCATATCGCTCTTATTGAGGGTCGCTATAATAGCAAATTTAATCGCTCAATAGTCCAGCAAAGCAGACTATTTAGGATGTCATTTAAGGCCTATTTGATCGGTGCTACACTAGACGGGCTAAGGTAGGTTTGATGGCATTATTTAAAGGGCCAATGGCTAAAAAACTGCCAAGATACTCAACGCACATAAACCACTTAATACAACGCAAAAATGCATAGTCGCTATAAAAAGTAGTTATGAAGCGCAGCTATAAAGAATAGCTATGAAGCGCAGCTAGATAAAATAGCGGCAAGCGAATACAAAAAACCTGCAAGCATGAGTCTTTATTATGGACATAAAATTACATGGACTGCCTTTTTCGGCGCGTATATTTTTATCGATACAGTCGTTGCTTGTCGTTATTAGTTTGTTTTTTATTTTTTTTGAAGCACTCTATCTATCGCCACAAAAACAACTCATTCAG
The DNA here is from genome assembly GCA_018668095.1 of Cellvibrionales bacterium. Lineage (GTDB taxonomy): Bacteria > Pseudomonadota > Gammaproteobacteria > Pseudomonadales > UBA7434 > UBA7434. The sequence continues at coordinate 2,483 of JABIQF010000201.1, read as the reverse complement.
CTTGATCGGGTCAGTAATGACCTTGCCACGCAACTGCAATTAATTTCACCGCTATCGCACAAAAAAATAAGTACTTTATTAGCTGCCACGTCTCGCTATGGCGCAGACACGAGCAACATTGATAGTGTCATTATTGTTTGGCAAGATCAGCAATGGCGTTTTGATCGATCAACAACGGCTATCGAAAAAAACAACAGGCATCAATCGATAACATCTAGCAGCTCAATTTTCTCTTTAGACAGCGAAAAATCATTGGGTGAATTGACAATTAGTGCAAAAAAGCAATACCGCCTCAACTACATTCTCGCTTATAGCATTGCATTAATCGCTATCATTATTTCGCTTTACTCTACGCTATCTTTTCAACTCGCTGTAAGAAAAAAGAATACCGTATTCAATACTGCAATTAACACAGTAACGATTAGCGAACAGCAAGAACAAAACTTAGCTCATAATGAGAGCGAAAAATCTGAGCTCTTTTTAGCAAAGAAAAGTGCTTTAGAAGCAAGCCGAGTTAAATCAACCATTATTGCTAACACTAGCCATGAATTATTAACACCGCTTAACAGTATTGTGGGATTTTCAAAAATATTACTCGATAAAAAAATCAACGCCGAACAACAAGATAATTTCTTACAACGAATAAATGATAACGCCTTGCATCTTTCGGCATTGGTGAATGATTTATTGGATTTTTCTATTCGCAGTAATCGTATGCTGTCACTGAATTATCAAGCCACGGATATTCATGCATTATTAATGTCTATTACGAACACCATGGCCTATGAAGCACAAAGTAAAGACTTATCATTTATCGCAGACTTTGATAATTTATATGGCTATGAGGTTCATACCGACCCACTACGTCTGCGTCAGTTAATCTCGAATCTGGCTATTAATGCTATCCGTTATACTCATAGCGGCCATGTAAAAATAACGGCTGACCTTGAATCTGAAACCAACAATAATCACAGTGAAAAGACGCATCAAGAGAACAAAAAAACATTAGTACTAAGCATTGAAGATACAGGTATCGGGATTGCTAAAGATCAACAAAAAAATATTTTTTCTTCGTTTGTCAGTTCAACTAAAAGCACAAATAAAATCGATCAGAATCCCGGTCTAGGATTAGGTTTAGGCTTGTCCATAGTGTCAACAATACTGCAACGAATGGGCGCGACTATTGAAATTGATAGTCAGCTAGGTAACGGGAGTCGCTTCGATATTAGGATGCCGATTAAGCAGTATGAAATGATTGAAACTGACAAAAAGCCAGCCGCAATTTCGCATGTCCTTCTTACCGGTGAGTATGCTCCTGCACTTGATACGCTTGAAGAACGTCTTCAAAAAATATCGACCAAAGTAACACGCGCTTACGATGCTAAAGCGCATATAAAGGCCGACTTTATTGTTTTCAATGCATGTAAAAACACTGTCGACCAACTAAATAATACTGATCTCAACGCTATTGCATCTTTAATTGATCTGAATAAACCGCTTTATATTACAGCACCTATTGGACTCACGATTCATAATAAAGCGATACTCAGCAACAGTAATATCCATATTATTAATGGTCCATTTGCTATTCAATCACTACTGAATTTAAATACTCAAAAAGCCAATAACAATAACAGCAACACAGAAATACATCATCATGTCACTACCAATAGTGATACACCGCTATTAAAAACATTAGTCGTTGATGACAATTTATCAAACATTGAATTACTGAGTTTAATGCTCAGTCATTTTCAGTGTGATGTTGATTCAGCAACCAATGGACAAGATGCCTTATTATTACTCGAAAAAAATGACTATGACTGGTTATTTATTGATATCCGAATGCAACCAATGGACGGTATTAGCTTAGTTAAAGCCATACGTCAGCTTGAACACTATCAATCAACGCCTATTATTGCCTGTACAGCTCATACAAGTGATGAGGAATTTCGTCTGTTGATAGATGCAGGTTTTGACAAAGTCACCTACAAGCCCATTATGGAAAAGCAAATCATAAGGCTGAAGGATATTATTTTTGAATCCGCTCTTAGCGGTAATCATTCATCACCTAAGCCGACTCCAATAATCTTCGATATACAATATGCTATCGACAAGGCCGCTGGTAATCCTAAAATTGCTCTACGTGTTTTTAATTTATTTTTAAAGGAGCTTAACCAAGCTGTTAAAGATAAAAAGACGATAATGGATCAATCTCCTGAGACCATTATTGACTTCATTCATAAACTGCATGGTGCAGCAGCAATGACAGGCGCTAATGCATTGAAAAACCAACTTAATCAGTGTGAGACTCTACTGAAAAATTCACTCGGCGTTCTAAATACATCTAGCTCAACTGACCTCACATACAACACTAAAGAGGCCATTAATGAAGCACTTCAAAAGGTGTATCATCAGATAGCATTAGTATTGGATTGGCATAAGTATAATAATATGGACAGCACGTTTAAAACACAGTAAAT
>JABIQF010000052.1 GCA_018668095.1 Cellvibrionales bacterium | reverse complement strand
GACAGAGCCGAAAAATTCGTTGACTCGCCAGAACGCGAAATTATTTGAAATGGAAGGTGTTGACATTGATTTTCGCGAAGACGCTTTGCGTTCAATCGCGACACGCGCCATGGTACGTAAAACCGGTGCTCGTGGTCTTCGCTCAATACTCGAGTCAGTATTGTTAGACACCATGTACAAAATACCTTCTCAGGTAGGCGTTTCCAAAGTCGTTATAGATAGCTCAGTAATAACAGGCGATTCGGAACCTTTGATTGTTTATCAAGATACCGCCAAAACTGCTTCAGACGAGTCCTAATATCCTCCCATTGTTCGCGGCTTATTCAAAAGCCGTATGGGGGGTTGTAAACTGGATTTGTGTCTCCATATATCAATAGTGTATGAATTGTTATGCTTCTTTGTTCTTATTGTGAGTCATCGAAGCCTAGCTCAATCTGAACAGGCAGTGTTTGTAGCAGCACTTTAAGATTGTAGGGTTTTAACTCGCAAGCTTGAAAGCTTACACCGTCTGTCCGTTATTCTTAGAGGTATACAATGACCTTAAAACTTCCGCTTTTGCCATTACGTGATGTCGTCGTTTATCCGCAAATGGTTGTCCCACTTTTTGTTGGCCGTGAAAAATCGATTAGAGCCCTTGATGCGGCTATGGCTGATGACAAACAAATACTGTTAGTTTCTCAAATGGAAGCTGAAGTCGATGATCCTTCAATCGAAGGACTTTATAACGTTGGTACTGTGTCGACCATTTTGCAAATGCTTAAGCTCCCCGATGGGACTGTAAAAGTACTGGTAGAAGGCGGCAGTAGAGCAACAATTTTATCGATGCAGGAAGTTGAAAGCCTTGATGAAGATGAAGATTTTGCCTTTATTGATGCTGAAGTTGAATTGGTCGAAGATCACCCTGATGATGAAAAGTCTGGGGCAGAGTTAATAGCTGTTCTTAATTCCCAGTTTGAGCAATACGTTAAAGTTAGCAAAAAAGTGCCAGCTGAAGTCTTGTCATCACTATCAGGAATTGAGTCTGTGGCTCGCTTTGTCGACACCATTGCTACTCACTTAGCGTTAGAGGTTAGCCAGAAGCAAGAAATTCTTGAATCTAATGAGGTAGCTGAGCGCGCTGAATTATTGATGGGCTTTATGGATGAAGAGATTGATCTTCATGGCGTCGAGAAGAAAATACGTGGACGCGTTAAAAAGCAGATGGAGAAGTCTCAGCGCGAGTACTATCTCAATGAGCAGATGAAAGCGATTCAAAAAGAACTCGGTGATATGGAAGAAGTTCCTAACGAGTTTGATGAGTTACAAAATAAAGTGAATGAAGCGGGTATGACTGAAGAGGCCGAGAAAAAGGTCAATGCAGAACTATCAAAGCTGAAAATGATGTCGCCTATGTCGGCTGAAGCATCCGTAGTAAGAAGTTATATTGATTGCTTGGTTGGTGTGCCATGGAAAAAGCGCAGTAAAATTCGTCATGATTTGATTCGCGCAGAAAAAATTCTCAACGAAGATCATTTTGGGCTTGAAGAAGTTAAAGATCGTATTGTTGAATATCTTGCAGTTCAAAAACGTGTTAAAAAATTAAAAGGTCCAGTGCTGTGTTTGGTTGGTCCGCCGGGTGTAGGTAAAACCTCTTTAGGTGAATCGTTAGCGCGTGCAACTAACCGAAAATTTGTTCGTATGGCGCTTGGTGGTGTGCGTGATGAGTCAGAAATTCGCGGTCATCGTCGTACCTATATTGGTTCAATGCCGGGTAAAATTATTCAAAAGCTATCTAAGACTGGCGTTAAAAACCCATTATTTCTATTAGATGAAATTGATAAAATGGGCATGGATAATCGTGGTGATCCTGCGTCCGCTCTATTAGAAGTGTTAGATCCAGAGCAAAATCATACATTCAATGATCATTATCTAGAAGTGGATTATGATTTGTCAGATATTATGTTTGTCTGTACATCAAACTCTATGAATATTCCTGCGCCGTTACTCGATCGTATGGAAGTTATTCGTATTCCTGGTTATACCGAAGATGAAAAGCTCAATATTGCTGAGCGTTATTTGTTGCCTAAGCAGCTTAAAGATAATGGCGTGAAAGCCGGTGAATTACAGGTAGAAAATGCTGCATTGGTTTCGTTGATTCGTCATTACACGCGCGAAGCGGGTGTGCGTTCATTAGATCGACAGATTGCAAAAGTTATTCGTAAAGTCGTGAAGGCAATTACGGCTAATGAAGTCAGTGCGCCGGTTGTTATTAATGAAGATAACTTAGAAGTGTATAGTGGCGTAGAGAAATTCAAATACGGCCAGGCCGATGAAAAGAATCGTATAGGTCAGGTAACAGGTTTAGCTTGGACTTCAGTCGGTGGTGAGTTGCTAACCATTGAAGTGGCGACAGTTCCGGGTAAGGGACGTCAAGTCAAAACGGGTTCATTAGGTGATGTAATGCAAGAGTCTATTCTTGCAGCAACTACCGTTGTTCGTTCGCGGGCTCAAGTGCTTGGCATCGCTTCAGATTTTCATGAAAAAGTGGATTGTCATTTCCACGTACCTGAAGGTGCGACGCCTAAAGATGGTCCTAGTGCTGGTGTTGGTATGTGCACAGCATTAGTGTCATCGTTAACGCAAATTCCGGTTCGTTCAGATGTTGCCATGACGGGTGAAATTACTTTACGTGGTCAGGTGCTGCCTATTGGTGGATTGAAAGAAAAACTGCTTGCTGCACATCGTGGTGGTATTAAGACGGTAGTTATTCCTGATGAGAATGAGCGTGATCTGAAAGAAATCCCTGAAAACATTAAAGCGGCCCTCACCATTAAGCCGGTGAAATGGTTGGATGAAGTGCTAGAAATTGCGCTGGAGAGGATGCCAGATCCATTAAGTGATGAAGACTTTAATCAGTCCGCAGCTACTGCAGCAAATGTTCAAGGGGAGAGCGGTAGCGATAATCATCAGGACGGTCGCGTTAAAACGCACTGATCAATTTCTGAGCCTTTACAGTTAGAGGGGGCTAATCTCCTCTAACTGCTCCTTTAACGCCTTTTTTAAATCTTTTTTTGGATAAAAACCCCCAGTAAGGCCGTGGTTTCTTGACCGCTAAGGCCTCACTTGGTGTAAAATGCTGGCTTTACAAAAGACGATTATAGGGTTGAGAGCCCAATAGCTCTCAACGCCAAATAAATTCTAATTCTATACATTAATTTTAAATTTTATTCTTAGGGGATACCGAATGAACAAATCAGACTTAATTGACGCGATTGCATTGTCAGCGGACATTTCTAAAGCTGCGGCTGGCAGAGCACTTGATGCAACTGTTGATACTATTGCAGAGGCATTAAAAGAGGGCGATCAAGTTGCTTTGGTTGGTTTTGGTACATTTCAAGTGAAAGATCGAGCTGCTAGAACAGGTCGTAATCCTCAGACGGGTGAGCCAATCCAAATTAAAGCGTCTCGCGTTCCTGGCTTTAAAGCCGGTAAAGCATTAAAAGATGCTGTTAACTAAGCAAACCTTTTCAGGAAGGCTAAGTTGTGTGTCAGCGCTTAGCTTGATGGCTTAGGTTTAAATTATCGACAAAAGTTGAATACCGCAAATGGCGCATCAATTTCATTGAAATGATGCGCTATTTTTTTTTGAGTGAAATGAATATGCTTCGATCAATTCGTGACAATGTTAAAGGCAAGGCCGCTAAGGTGATTTTGGGCATTATGATTGTCCCATTTGTATTCTTTGGTGTCGGTTCGTTAGTTGACGGCGGTGGTGTGAGTGATGTGCTCATCGTGAACGGTGAAACCGTCGATCAAAATGAATTATTACTAGAGATGCAATTAGTGAGAAATCAAATGTTAGCGCGAATGGGAGATAATCCTGATTATTCGCAGCTAACAGAAGAGGTTTTAGCACCAGTAGCCATTGAAAGCTTAACCCGCAAAACACTGATTACTCAGGCCGTGGCAGATATGTCGATGGGCGTGCCGGACCTAATGGTTGAAAAGCTTATTACTAGCACTCCAAACTTTCAAGTTGATGGCCGTTTTTCTGTGGATTTACTGAATAGCTTTTTAGCTAATCAGAGAACCACATTGCCTTTACTTAAAACAAGAATCGCTAATGAAATTCAAGAGCGTCAACTCAATGCTGGGATTGCTGCTAGTAACTTTTCTGCAGATTTTTCTAGCCAAATCTTAATTAATATTTTCAATGAAAGTCGAGATGTTAATTGGCTGAAATTGCCGGTTGTTGATGTCACAAAAGATATCGTAGTGAGTGATGAAGATACGCAAAGTTACTACGAAGCTAATAAAGCTGCTTATGTCAGTGAGCAGCAGGTAATTGTCGAATACATTGAATTACGACGTGAAGATTTGTACACGCCAGTGAGTGATGAGCAAGTCGAAGCGGAATATGCGTTGCAGAGCGAGCAGTTTGAACGCAATGAAAGCAGAAGTGTTGCGCACATTTTGTTAGAAGTGAATGATGAGCAAACCAAAGAGCAAGCTTTAGAGCGGATGGCGGCATTAAAGCTGCGTTTAGCTGCGGGTGAAGACTTTGCTGAATTAGCAAAATCAGTTTCTCAGGATGGTGGTAGTGCAGAAGAGGGTGGCGCGCTTGGTTATGCCCAGCAAGATGGCACTTACCCAGAAGCTTTCGAAGAGGCTATTTTTGCCTTGGCGCTTAATGATATTTCTGAGCCAATAGAAACCGATGCAGGTTTGCATTTAATAACGGTTAACGATATTGACGTTAACGATATGCCAACTATTGATCAGGCGCGTGAAGAAATTATTGAGCAGTTACAAGTTCGTTCAGCACAAGCGAAATATGTAGCGATTCTTGAGCAAGCGGCGGATCTCGCCTTCAATGCTGCCGACCTTAATGAACCTGCAAAAATGCTCGATTTAGAAGTGAAGACATCGACTCGTTTAGGTCGCAACGGTCCTGTTTTGTCGGTTGATGCTGCTTCATTGTTAAATGATAAACGCATTCTTACAGCTGCATTTAGTAGTGATGTACTGTCCGATGGGGTTAACAGTGACTTGGTTGAGTTAGCACCCGACCACAGTGTTATCTTACGCGTTAAAGAAGTGTTTGAGCCGCGTCAGCTTGAGCTTGATGAAGTGGTTGCTCAAATTACTCCGATTGTCTTACGTGAAAAAGCCAGCGCTCAATTGCAATTACTTGAGCAGTCAATTACTGCTGATATAGCGCAGGGTTCAAGCCTAGATGAAGCGGCTCAACGTGCCGGTTACACGGCATCACTTTCAACGCTGTCGCGTAACACAACCGATATAGCATTTGATTTGTTACGGGCTGCCTTTGAAGCACCTCGTGTGAGCAAAGAGGGTGAAGAGGTCTTGTCGTTGGTGAGCGACTCTGGCGATGTTTATCTCTATAGCATTGTGAATGTCGAGACTAAAGAAGATCAGTCTAGCGATGGTGAGAAACAGGTTTTTTTACAGCAATTACAAAATATAGTAGGGCAGCAAGACGTTCTTACTTATATGCAAGCTTTAGAAACGACTGCAGAAATAGAGCGCTTTTAATCTAAGTATTCGTTTTCAATGCCGCATCCTTATCCGATGCGGCAGCTTTTTTTTTGATAAAGCGAAATTACACAATTTAATAATTAGGCCATATTTAATTTAATGAAAATATACGGATTGACACCGTATTGTTTGGAGAAGTCTCTAGTGTTTAACGTAAAAACTTTTAATAACATTGCCCAAATAGGGCTTGATCAATTCGGCACTGATTACAGTGTTAGCCCAGAAGCTGACAATGCTGACGCGCTTTTATTGCGCAGCCATAAATTACAGCCAGAAGAAATTACGGCGAATGTAAAGGCCATTGGCCGTGCAGGTGCGGGTACGAATAATGTACCTGTCGATTATTGTAGCGAGCAAGGTGTTGTCGTTTTTAACGCACCAGGTGCTAACGCCAATGCAGTCAAAGAATTAATTATGGCCGGTTTGTTATTGGGCTCACGCGGTATCGTTTCTGGTATTGCCTATGTTGATGGCCTAGGCAGCATGGATGATGCTGATGCCATGAATAAACTGCTTGAAAAAGAAAAGAAAAACTTTAAGGGCAGTGAGTTGCAAGGTAAAACGTTAGGCGTTGTTGGTCTGGGTGCTATCGGCTCTCAAGTAGCCAATATGGCTTTGATGATGGGTATGCAGGTGGTTGGTTATGATCCTGCCATTTCAATCGAAGCGGCATGGCGTTTATCGAGTGACGTTAAGAAAATGGATAGCCTTGAAGCACTTTTAGCGAAGTCAGATTTTATTACTTTGCATTTGCCAGTATTGGATGCAACGAGAAATTTAATTAACGCTGAGACGCTTAAATCGATTAAGAAAGGCTGCAAATTATTGAACTTTGCTCGTTCAGAGATTGTTGATGGCGATGCAGTGATTGACGCTTTAGATGCAGGCCTTTTAGGTGCTTATATCGCAGACTTTCCGAAGCCAGGCATGATTGGTCGCAAGGATATGATATTAATGCCACACATCGGCGCAAGCACTGATGAAGCTGAAGAAAACTGTGCAGTTATGGCCGCTAATCAGCTTCAAGATTATTTAGAAAACGGTAATATCATTAACTCGGTAAACTTTCCACATGCCGTATTAGAGCGAACCACTGGGTATCGTTTGTCAGTGTCGAATAAAAATGTCACTAACATGTTAGGTAGCATTACTTCGATTTTAGCCGAACATAATATCAACGTTATCGACTTGTTGAATAAGAGCCGTGGCGACATTGCTTATAACTTGATTGATGTTGATCAATCACCATCAGCGGCTGTAATAGAGCAGTTATCAAAAATTGATGGCGTTATTGGCGTTCGTTTATTGTAAGTATGAGTGTGGGTTTTTATACATAATAGTCACAGGCGTTAGTCTTCGAAACTTTCTTGAAATATAGAGGGAGTTAAATCTAAGGCGAATTAAAGGCAATTATTATGAATAAAGATGATGCGTTTGAAAAGTTGGTCGCATTTGCTAGTAGCTCATCAGTCGAAGCGACGGCTAGAACTGCTGCCGATTTAGTCCAATTAAAGCTCGGAAAAATGGCCATCAGAATTCATTCTGATGGCCATTGGTCGTTTAGGGGTTCTCCATTTGAGCGACCAGAGATGGTTGCTTTGCTGGCTCAAAGCCTCGTATTTTTTAAGGGTGATTACTATTTAATTGCGCCAGAGCAATTACTAAAAATCACTGTCGATGATGTGCCTTTTCTCATTACCCACATTGATCAATCTGCCGATAAAAAAACGCTTGTCGTCACCAGTAATTTAGGTGAGCAAGTCACCGTAGGTGAACAGCATCCTTTATGCATGACGTGCTTGCCTAATCAATCACTAGAAATTCCTGTTGTTGAAATTCGAGCCGGTCTAGCCGCCCGGTTTTCGCGCGCCTGTTTTTATGAATTAATTGAATGCTGTGAACCGGTTCAAATTAATGGCCGCAATGTTATGCAGCTTTATTCGAACAGTGTCGCTTTTAGCGTTGGAATGATTGATTGAATTGTAAAGGATTTACCGCAGCTTGTTAAAGTGTCTACACTGTATTTAACCAAGACAGTTTAACAAGGCCGTTAATCTAAGTTCATTCTCTGTTTTCTTTTTCGCTATTCGATATATCTTATGAAGTCTACTCTTGCCCAACAAATTGTTGCTTGTGATACCTTGCCCGTTTTACCTGCTATCGCCATAAAAATCATTGAGCTACACAATGACGACGACCTCTATGCAGCAAAAGTGTCAGGGGTTATTAGTCAAGATCCTGCGTTATCTGCAAAGCTTTTACAAATAACCAACTCTTCGTTTTTTCCTTTCCGCCGTGAAGTTACGAATATCACACAAGCTATCGCTATACTGGGTGTTAACTTGGCGATGAGTGTTGCTTTATCTTCGGCATTAATAAAAATGTTGCGTGATTCAGAGTCGAAAAAGCATGCGTTTGATCATGAGCGCTATTGGCGTAAAAGCATTTTAGGCGCCTTAGTTGCCAGTGAGTTAGGCGACAATATTGCTGGTTTAAATCGAGGTGATATTTATGTTGCGGCGTTGATGCAAGATATTGGTATTCTCGTATTGAGCGAGGTTTTAGGTGATGAATACAGTGCCATGTATAACACCGCCAGAAATCATTATGATCTTGTTTTACTAGAGCAGCGCAACTGGGGTATGGATCATGCTGAGGCAGGGGCGCTGTTATTAAAAAAATGGCGTTTGCCTAAATACATTGTTGATGTTGTAGAAAGAAGTCACTGTCTATTGTTTGATGCTCAGCAACTCGATTTTAAGCAAACAGATTTAGTTTATGCCTCATCATTAGCGGGTGTCGTTTCCGAGCAGTGGTTGTCAGATGTGCCAGAAGAAGAGTATGTCAGCGATATTTTATTGGGTGCATTAGCGCATCTGGGTGAAGATAATTATGCCGAAGTGGTTTCACGCGTGATAAGCGCTATACCGTCTGCCGAAGCCGTTTTTAGTATTGATTTGTTATCGAGTGTGCAGATAGACAAAATTGCTTAAATCGCTAGTTGACTGACAACCGTCATATTAAAAAAATGCCGCTAGTGGAATGGATCCATTAG
>JABIQF010000094.1 GCA_018668095.1 Cellvibrionales bacterium | reverse complement strand
ATAGATATAGACATCGGACTATTTGGCTCCACGCAATATAGTCCGGATATATCACTTCTGCAGCACTTCCATAACACATTCATAACACCTTCATAACACTTCTTCTAGCGCATCCGCATCCGGATATTGACTAACGCATTTGCATAGCTGATATCAGCTAACCGATAACTGTCTCTTTTTTATGTCATGAACATCATCATTTTTACCCATGCAACAGGCAGCATAAGAATGAATTTAAAGAAAAAATTAATTAGGTAACAAAAGAATTATTAGAAAGAAGGACTATTAGGACGTAGCGGCGTTCAGCTTTTAGCAATGCGTTATTTTAACGCTACTCTCGCCAACTAAGATTTGCCCCCCCTTGGCTCTGGAGAAAGCCGAACAAATCTCAGTCAGCGTTAGTAGACCGCTAAACAACTTATCTAATCATTGAAATTAGATAATGACTTTTTGAGAGATTCTTAGGTAAGCACGCACATAAATACTGACAAGCTGTCAGAACATTAAATTATGTACGAGGAATCTACCAGGAAACCCCTATGCCGGCTTAATAACCGGTAAAACACATAGCCACACAAAATTGACGGCAATGATGTTAAACATAATGGGATTTTGGTTAAGGCGAGTTCATACAAAACAGGACTATATAGACATAGTCGAAATATTACTTTGTATGAGGGACTTACCAGGTAACCCCATAATGCGGCAGACATTCTATTTATTTAAACGTGAAATACGAAGTACGCTTTGAAGCATTTATTATTAGAATGTTGCTATGCGATTATTATGTGCCATTTACTAACCAAAAAACAAGCCTCTTAGTTTGTTTTTTGGTCACATTCTTGTTACAAATCATACATATAACGCCATGCCCCTCTTCACCACTCAAGCTAACAACTTCATTAAGCTGCAATTTCAAGTATTTAAATAGCGTCGCTAAAAAAACTAACAACGACCTTTAGCTAGAAATAGAAATCATATATACTGTACATATATACAGTATAAAAATAAATAAGCACTCTTTTTATGAAGCATCGCTCAATGAAATACCAGCCCATGAAATACCCGTTATACAACCAATTTATCTCAGCCGCCGGCTTTGAGTCACCCGCCGATGATTACCTAGAAGCACGTCTTAGCCTTGATGAGCTTTTAATTACTCACCCCGCTGCTACGCATATGGTTTGGGCTAGCGGCAACTGTCAGCAGCCACGCGGCATATTCCATAAAGACTTACTCATTGTTAACCGCGCACTAGAACCTCGCCATGGCGACATGGTGGTTGCTCATATCGATGGCCAAATGACCTGCAAAAGACTCGATATAAAAAATCGACGACTTGTTTCATCCAACCCCATCTATCCCTCTATTGATATCCGAGATGGCCAAGACGTATCGATTGAAGGAGTTATTCCGTTTAGTGTACGCGGCCATCGTGGTTGGCCATGATAGGCATTGTTGATTGCAACTCCTGCTATGCCTCCTGTGAACAAATATTTCGCCCCGAACTACGTAACAAGCCAGTCGTCGTTTTAAGCAATAACGATGGCTTTGTAATTGCACGCTCTAAAGAAGCAAAGGCGCTGGGCATTGGTGAATTACAACCGTTCTTTAAAGTTGAAAGCTTGCTCCGCAAACACAAAGTCACTATTTTTAGCAGTAATTATCCTTTGTATGGCGATATATCGAATCGTGTAATGACTACCCTCAACACCTTTTCACCGTCGGTTGAGGTATACAGTATTGATGAAATGTTCCTCGACTTAACGGGCATTCAAGAACCCATGAATAGCTATGGTCAACGGATTAAAAAAACCGTTTGGCAGCATATTCGTATGCCCGTTTGTGTGGGCGTTGCGCCCAGTAAAACCTTAGCTAAACTCGCTAACAAAGCCGCTAAAACTTATGATCACTGCGAGGGCGTTTGCGTACTTGAAGAGCCACATCAATGGCAGTGGCTGCAAAAGCGCATGCCTGTTAATAAAGTGTGGGGCATAGGATCAAAGCTCACTAAACGGCTTGCAGGCATCAATATTCATACCGCTTATGATTTATCATGCGCCAGTCCTAAAATGATGCGGCGACATATGAGTATTAATATTGAGCGGACCATTGAGGAGCTCAACGGCCACCCCTGTATTCCTTTTGAAGAACAACCTCCGGCAAAAAAACAAATTTATTGCTCTCGTAGTTTTGGCGAAAAAGTTAGCGCGCTCGCACCACTACTACAAGCCATTGCTAACTATGCCAGCCGCGCGACAGAAAAACTGCGTAAGCAAAAATGCCTTGTCATCAGTATTCATGTGTTTCTGCACACCTCACCGCATGAGTCGAACTACTACAGCAATGCAATAGCCGTTAAACTGCCCTATCCTACCGACGACACCACCATTGTTATAGATGCCGCTAGACAAGCAATTAAATATCTTTATAGGGACGGTTTACGGTTCCAAAAAGTAGGTATTGGTTTAATCGATATTAAACCTAAAAAACAATTACAGTTTGATTTGTTTCATGCTGGGCAATCAAAAAAGCGCGATCAATTAATGCATGTAGTGGATAGCATTAATCATAACTACGGCAGAGGTACTGCACACTTCGCGGCAGCAAGTGGCGTAAAAAAATGGGCCATGCGACAACAGCATTTATCTCCCGCCTATACTACACGCTGGACGGACTTACCGGTTATTCATACTTAATTAGACGCTTATCTTCTGACATGATAAGTATTAATAATCTTCTCTAACAAAAATAGATTGGCCATTATTAATAGTCTCTAACACCTTAATATCTTTAATGGCACTAGCAGGCACGGTTAATGGGTTGTCACTTAAAATCACCATATCCGCTTGTTTGCCAACCTCTAAAGAGCCCTTAATACTCTCTTCAAAGTGTTGATAGGCACTCCATAAGGTCATCGCTTTTAATGCCTGAAGCGGTGTGATTTTATGCTTACTGCCAAGTGTTGCCTGCGTTCGGGTGGTTCGATTTACCGCGCTATCTAAAATCCTCATAGCATTTGGAAAAGTAACGGGAGCATCAGAATGAATCGTAAATCGCATACCCTCATCTAAAAACCAACCCGTTGGTGAAATGTTTTCAGCTCGCGTTAAACCGGCAACAGAGTCACGATGCCAATCTCCCCAATAAAAAGTATGCATAGGATACAGTGCAGGAAAAACGCCTAATTCTTTGAGCTTTTTCACTTGGTCTTGACGAGTAAACTGGCCGTGAATCATAACCGTACGATGATCATAATCTTTTAAGGAAGGTTCAAGCGTGCCAACAAGTTTAATCAATTGATCTATAGCCGCATCACCATTGGTATGAACAAGTAACTGCCATTGATTATCGATTGCTAAGCGCATCCACTTTATAGCATCCTCGTCAGAGAATGCAGGATAACCAGAATAATCCGCCGGTTGGCCATTGGGGACTTGATAGTAAGGCTCAGTAAACCAAGCCGTTTTTCCTTGTGGCGAACCATCAAAGGTTAACTTTACACCGCCTAATCTAAAACCATTAGTATATTCAGTCGACATTAAATCACTATGGAGTAATGGCACATCACCGATAGCGGCAATATCAGGATAGGAAATAATATCAATATCAAAACCTGTAGACGCAGCAATTTTAGGCAGTAAGCTTAAAGACGCTAAGTCAGTCTTTCCCTCTTGCACCGTAGTAAAACCATTAGCGATATAGCTTTGCTCACCCGCCTTATAAAGCGCAACTAAATCTTTATCGGTAAAGTCCGGAATCATTTTGAAAAAAATCATAAAGTGAGCGTTTTCTTGCATAACACCGTTAGGGGTTTTGCCATCGGCCTCCCTCTCAATAATGCCGCCTGATGGGTTTTCAGTCTCAGCTGAAATACCCATTAAATCTAAGGCCTTAGTATTGTATACCCCTAAGTGCCCTGACTGATGCATGATAACAATGGGAATGCTCGTAGAGACAGCATCTAAATCATGCCGTGTAGGATGACGTTTTTCAATTAACTGAGAGTCATCATAATTAAAACCAATAGCGACATTATAATTTTTTACGATAGCGGATGACGCGATATAGTCACGCATCGCTATTTGAAGATCAGCAATTGTATTCACAGCGCCATCGGGTGCAGCTAATAAATTAGCCACAATCGCCTGCGTGCCAACACCCGCAAAATGGCTATGCGCGTCAACAAAGCCTGGCACT
>JABIQF010000053.1 GCA_018668095.1 Cellvibrionales bacterium | reverse complement strand
CGGATGATCAAAAACAACCGATATAGATAGCGTCTATTCATTTTCTTATCTAGTCTATTGTTAACGCTGTGCAACACGGCAGTGATATATAAGCGAGTAGTATTCAGTCGAGCTGCTCGTTACTCTTTTTATTTCCTTCTACTTTCTAAAAAGTTGGCGAGCCTGTCAATGGCGTCGCTTAATACAAATTGCTCAGGTAAAAAGACTATTCGTAAATGATTTTTAGTTTGTAAATTGAATGCGGAGCCCTGTACAAGCAGCATTTTTTGCTCAAGCAATAAGTCCAAGATGAATTTCTCATCATCGACAATCGGATACATCTTCTCATCTAGCTTAGGGAACATATAAATAGCTCCCTTAGGTTTAACGCAAGTGACCCCAGGGATGTTTATTAATTTGTTATAGGCAACGTCGCGCTGAGCGCCCAGTCTGCCAGTGGTTAAGACTAAATCATTAATACTCTGATAGCCGCCTAAAGCAGTTTGTATTGCAAACTGAGCAGGTACGTTAGCGCATAACCGCATTGACGCTAGAATATCCAAGCCTTCGATAAAATCTTTTGATTCTGATTTTTTACCCGTTAAGATCATCCATCCTGAACGAAAGCCGGCTAAACGATAGGATTTAGATAAGCCGTTAAACGACAGGCAGAGTAGATCGTGCGCCAGCGTTGCAAAAGGTGTGTGTTCGGTTCCGTCATACAGAATGCGGTCGTAGATTTCGTCTGCGCAAACCACTAATTTGTGATCACGCGCTACTTGAGCAAGCTGCTCTAGAATATCCTTATCGTAAACCGCACCCGTTGGGTTGTTAGGATTAATAATCACTATCGCTTTTGTGCGATCGGTTATCTTACTTTTAATGTCATCTATATCGGGTTGCCAGTCTGCTTGTTCATCACAAACATAATGCACGGGCTTGCCGCCACTTAATGTGACTGCGGCTGTCCATAGTGGGTAGTCAGGTGCAGGAATAAGGACTTCATCACCGTCGTTCAGTAAGGCTTGCATCACCATTACGATGAGTTCGCTGACACCATTACCGAGATAGATATCATCAACTTCGACGCCCTCGACACCGCGTAATTGACAATCTTGCATAATCGCTTTGCGAGCAGAGTAGAGTCCCTTTGAATCACAGTAACCTTGAGCATCGGGTAAGTTGCGAATGACATCTTGAAGAATTTCATCGGGCGTGAGCATGCCAAAGGCGGCGGGGTTGCCGATATTGAGTTTCAGAATGCGGTGGCCTTCATCTTCGAGGCGAGTGGCTTCACGAAGCGCTGGCCCACGAATGTCATAACACACATTTTGCAACTTGCTGGATTTTGAAATACTGGACATTACTCAGTCTCTATTCTATCGAAAGGTACGGCCGAGATGCATATTGATATGGTCGGCTTATTTTTATCTAACGTATAAGGATTATAGACTTACCTTGCGCTAGCTGGCGATGTAATATCTACATAAACTTACACTAGCTTTGGGTTTAACTTGATCTTAATGGGTGGCATATGACAAAAGTGATTAAAACGGATGCCCAATGGCGCGAGCAGTTATCTCCTGAGGAATATCAGATTACTCGTCAAAAGGGCACTGAGCGCGCTTTTACGGGTAAATACAATGACATAAAAGGACAGGGGCAGTTTTTGTGCAAATGCTGCCAATCAACATTATTTGATTCGCAGGCTAAATACGATTCGGGCTCTGGCTGGCCGAGTTTTTATCAGCCGGGAGTGGAGGGCGCAGTCACTGAGCATGTGGATGTATCTCATGGTATGCAGCGAACAGAAGTGACTTGTGCGAGTTGTGATGCCCATTTAGGGCATGTGTTTAATGATGGTCCAGCCCCGACAGGGATGCGTTACTGTATTAATTCAGCCTCATTGGATTTTTTGAGTTCAGAAGGCCGCGCAAGCGAATGATTGGCCTAGCTAGCTGAAAATAAAACTAGGCAATTAATAGAACAAGGCAAACGATGTGACAACAAAATATCCCGCACGATCATTTGATTGGATTTATGCACAGGCACTAAAGCGATTTGCCTCGGTGCAAGATCTTGAATCTCAGCTGCCAAGGTTGGCCACTAAAAAGCAATTAATTGCGCGTTCGGATGCGGATTATCTCTCCTTATTATCGCGTCGGGTTTTTCGTTCAGGTCTGCAGCATAAAATGGTTGATGCCAAATGGCCGGCTTTTGAAAAAGCATGTTATGGATTTAATCCGAGAGCCTTAGCGGCCCTCAGTGATGAGGGCTTAGAGGATATATTGCAGGCTGAAGGTATTATTCGACACTGGGGAAAGATTAAATCGATTCGCACTAATGCGGTTTTAGTGTGTGATGTCCAGCAATCACATGGCAGTTTTGGTCAGTGGTTAGCCGATTGGCCGAGCCATGATATTGTCAGTTTATGGTTGGACCTTAAAAAACGCGGCGCGCATTTAGGTGGGCATTCGGGATCGCGTTTTTTAAGAATGGCAGGCGTCGATACATTCTTACTCACCAATGACACTGTCGCTGTATTAGTCGGCCTTGGTATTGTTGATCGCGAACCTAAGTCAAAGACGGCCATGCTTGAAGCGCAAAAAGCGTTTGTCACATGGGCAGAGCAAAGCGGACGGCCACTTTGCGAGATCTCTCGTATTTTAAGTTTTTTAGCAGGTTAATTGCTCTTCTGTTTATTTTCAGTGGTTATTTTTTTTCTGGATAGCCTTTCATTTTAACAAAGGGGTGTAAGGCAAAGTTAACGCCTTGACGGACATTAGTTTGGCTGGTGAATAATTTATCTCTGCGGACGAACCGGCCATTGCCACCTTTGTTAGGATCGAGTTGGCGAGTCACTTCTAAGCCCCCAATACTTTGAAATAAGCGCTGACCATCGACATGGTAGACAGTGACTGATAGTGAGGCTGCAGGTACGGTTTGACTCCAATCAAAGCCTTGTGAAATGCCTGTGCCTGCACCTTTGATTTTGGGTTTGCGCGATACACCATCCCACTTTGCGTTGCGATTAATATGATGACCAAACGCGACCTGTCGTTCAATTAAATCGGTAAACACAACAGCCTTAATATCGGTTTGTTCTTTTAATGTATTAATTGCTGTGTAGATTACTCGTTGAAAAGCTCTGGCATTCACTTGTGATGTGACAGGATTAAAGGGCTCGCCGTATTTTCTGGTGGCATCACGCCAGGCCTTTCTGAAAAGTGTATTATTTTCTATGGTATAGCCTGCAGATTCCAGTTGGGCGATGACTTCTTTGTCGATCGTTTTTTCATAATTTTTTAAGTAATGCTTGGATGGACTCCCTAAGTTGACGTGCGCAATAATCACTTTATCGACGGCTTGCTCGGCCATTTTCTCGCTATTAATGACAAACGGATAAGCAGTATCATTAAATGGCGTGGTTTGACAGGCGCAAAGTAGGGTGGTGGTTAATAGAAGCGTTAACCATCGATGGATGGCTTTTTTGGTGCTTTTAAATTGTGCTTGGTTTTTATCGAGATTGCTTGGCGCTGAATGATTCATTGATAAAAATCCTAGAAAAGTGGAGACGCTCTATTAGCGATTAGGTAATGATGCACGGTTGCTATAAATGGTTGCAATAAATAGCGAAACTCTATTCTAGCAATTGTGTTGGTTATTGTCATGAAAATAGCGACGCAGGCATATTAAGTAATATTATGCCTTAAAATACGGTTAATATTATTCATAAAAAAGCTACTCGTTAATGTGGCTGAGGCGTTTTATGATGCACCCCATAATGAGGGTTTACCTATGCGGGTAAAATACCTATGCTGCTGCAAATCGCTAATAATAAAAAAGACAGATATCAGCTAGACATCAACAATTGAAGTTTTACTTAATAATTATAAAGGAAAGCATGAAGCGTAAACGCGTGATATTTCATTTGGGTGCTCATAAGACAGCATCTACTTATCTTCAATCTGTTTTTAGTCAGCAAGCCGAAAACTTAAAAGCGCTTGGTATAGATTATCCCTATGCTGAAGGTGATGAAGTCATTGATTCCGGCGCTTGTGTCGGTAATGTAGTGAAAATGTTGTTTGTAAATAATCTGCTTTCCCATAGTGAAGGTACTATCACCACAAGGTCTATAACAAAACTATGGACGCCAGCCTGTACAGATTTCATTATATCGGCTATCAAAAACTCTAACTATTCTACGTTACTCTTTTCCTCTGAAGGTATGAGCAAGCTACCTCAGTCTGTATTTGAGGATTTATATACCAAGTTACATGAGTTCTGTGATCCTGAATTTATTATCTTTGTTCGTGATCCCTATGATTATTTTTATTCTGGTTGGGGGCAGATTGTAAAAGCAATATATTATCCGGAGTCTTTTTCGAAATTTATTGCTAATGCAGTTAAGCAGTATCAGTTGAAGTCTGAAGGGTTGTTTTTTAATATCGATATTTTCACGACAGAAAAATTTAAAATCGTTAATTACGATACCTATAAAAAAGACCTACTGGCTACGTTTTTTTCAATGGCTAATATTGACCTTGATATGGAACACAATAAATCTATTCAATCAGTAACGATTACCCAGAATCGCTCATTAAGCCCTTCAGAAGCAAAATTACAATTACTTATTAATCAGCAATTTAAGGGTGGTCAATTTCCTGCTTTCTTGAGAGCCTCCTTAACCGACAGGCCTCATTATAAACCTGCTATTAAGAAATATTATAATCAAGTGTTAGATAAGCTTATTATGGAAGCGTTTAAAGATAAAATTACGCAAATAAACACTCATATTATAGGTGATAGTTTAAGAATGCAGTGCCGTGATGCGGGCACGACGCAACTCGATATTGAGTCCCAAGATGTCAATGTATTAATTAATGCATTCAAGCAAGTCGCGTTTCAAAAAACTATAAAAGCGTCTTTTATATCGCAACTCAAACATTGGGTTATGTGCATTCGCTTAAAGCATGTTCCTCTAGATTTTGATCCTCAAGCTTACTTATTCTTGAATAAAGATGTTGCTATAGCCAAGGTTAACCCTTACGTTCACTATTCACACAATGGCTATTGTGAAGGCCGCCCTTATCGATTCTTTTAATACGATATAAACGGCTTCTCTTGTCAGCTTAATTTATGTCTTTGATGACAAGGTATTATGCAAACGAAGTTGTAAATTTTTTTAAATATGTGGTGAAGAATGATAGAGAGTATTCAGCAGGGTTTGTATTTTACGCGCAGCGGCGAAGATCACTTGGACAGTGGTAAACCACCGGTTATTTTGCTTCATGGTCTATTTGGTATGGGCCGAAATCTCGGCGCCGTTGCACGTGCATTATCCGATCAATATGCCGTTTTTTCTTTTGATTTACCTAATCATGGCCGATCGCCACACAGTGATTTAATGACGATTAGCTCTATGGCCGATGATGTAATGACGATGATTGATTGGCTTGGCTTGCAGACTGTCAATGTACTTGGACATTCACTTGGTGGAAAAGTGGCGATGAGTCTAGCGCTTCGTCATCCATCGCGAGTGCATAAGCTGGTAGTGGCTGACATAGCCCCAGTGACTTACCCCTCGCAGCATGATGCTGTTTTTGCAGGCCTTGGCGCTATTGATTTACAGCAAGCGAAAAATCGTGCAGAGGTACAGCAATTACTTCAGGCATCAATAGAAGATGCTTCTACTTGTCAGTTCTTAATGCAGAATCTAGAAAAGCAGGAACAGGGTTTTCGTTGGAGGATGAATTTGTCAGCCATTATAAAAAATTATGATGAGCTTCGACAGGGCCTCTCG
>JABIQF010000085.1 GCA_018668095.1 Cellvibrionales bacterium | reverse complement strand
CTCTTTTAACGCAATTGCATTTTGGGAAAACGATAGATTTTCTACAAGGGTTGCCTATAACTATCGCGATGAGTTTTTGGTTTTTAGCCGAAGCCTCGCCCAAGGCCTACCGGTTTACCGAGAAGATTTTGGTTCGCTTGATTTCTCAATGAACTACAGCGTACCTAAAACGCGTTTATCATTTCAGCTCGAAGGTACTAATCTTGGTGATGAAAAAACCGTTGACTATGCAGGTATTTCGGAGCGTTTGGTTTCGCAGCATATATCAGGTCGTCGATTCGCACTGGGCTTTAGGTATCGCTTTTACTAGCCGCTCGGTTAAAGGAATTAATTATGGCGACTATACCGCGTAATTTTGCAATGTTAAATAAGCGGCAGTTTATTCGTGCGCTAGGTAATGCGGCGGCCGCAGGCGCGGTGGCAACGTCTCCGATCATTGCTTACGCACAGAAAAACCGGCCTCCAGTTGACGATGTGCTCGCCGCTTACGGTGGTATTGAAGACAGCGCAGCATGGCGCAACCATGCTGCGGACAATATAGAAACATTGCGGAAAGGAAACTTCGGTATTCAGGTGCTTGATGCCAATGGTAAGCCATTACCTAACGCAGAAATACATGCCAAGCTCTATAGGCACGATTTCGGCTTTGGTGCTGCTCTTCGCCTTCCTCGTTTGTTCGACAAAAAGTATTCGAATGAGCTAAGGGCGCAATACCTTGAAATTTGCCAGCAACAGTTTCATAAGTTTACACCGGTTAATGCGCTCAAATGGAAGCATTTCGAAAAGCATGAACCCTATATCGAATCGTTTTTAGCGTGGAGCGAATCTATATCGGCTCCAGTGCGAGGCCATTGTTTGTACTGGCCTAGTTTTAGACGCGTACCTAAAGACATTCAAAAATACCGCGACAATGAAAAAAAGTTTGCCAAAGTTTTATTGGCGCATGGCCAGCGTATGGCAAAAAAATTCGGTGGCCCGGTCACGGAGTGGGACGTGCTGAACGAGCCATATAGAGACAATGAGTTTATGGAGATTCTCGGCAAGGACGTGGTTATAGATTGGTTTAAGGCTGTTGAGAAATCCAACCCGAATGTCATTCGTTATATTAATGACTACGGCATTCTTACTAAGAACACAAAAAAACACCGTGATTTTTATTTTGATTATATTCAGCGATTGTTAAGCAAAAAAGCGCCGGTTCAAGGTATTGGTTTTCAGGCGCATATCCCGCAAGGGGTTAAGCCGACACCGCCAGCAAAAATGCTGTCGATTATGGATCGTTTTCAAACGCTGGGCTTACCGCTTCAAGTTACAGAATTTGATTTTGAGCACG
Organism: Cellvibrionales bacterium; assembly: GCA_018668095.1. Lineage (GTDB taxonomy): Bacteria > Pseudomonadota > Gammaproteobacteria > Pseudomonadales > UBA7434 > UBA7434. Next base: position 5,361 of record JABIQF010000085.1, on the reverse strand, counting down.
GAGACGAATATTTTCAAGCGCGCTACACACATGATTTTCTAACGGCAGTATTTAGCCATCCTGCTATGGTCGGTTTGGTTAATTGGACGCCCTTTGAATTTGCTTTTAATAGCGTGTCCAAACCGGCTGCTGCGCTTTACGACAGAAATTTACGCAGAAAACCGAATGGTGATGTGTGGCATGAATTGATCAATAAAGCATGGTCAACCGATACTAAACTAGTCGCCGATAAAGAAGGCATGGTTTATTTTCGAGGATTTAAAGGGCTTTACCATATTGATGCGGTGGCGGGTTCAGCGTCGAGCCGCTTCCAGTTACAACTTAAAGATGCCAACGTTTTGGCTGAAATAAATTTTTCTTAAATGAGTGTTTTTAAATTATGTTATTAAATTATCGACCCGCTAGACAATTGGGCCTTAAGTTATTTATTGCGTTTAGTTTTGTGATAGCCGTGGCTTTAACTGGCTTTGGCGTAAATAGTTATGCCGATTCAGAGGCGAGCATCACAATTGTTCCAAAGACTGAAAAACAAATTGAAAAAATGGTGCGCAAACAAATACGCAGCATGACAGTTGAGGAAAAAGTCGGTCAGATGACGCAGATCAATATTGGTGTTTTGATCGACAATAAAGTCAAAGGCCGGGTCGCATTCGATGAAGAGAAAATGTCGGAAGCTTTCGATAAATATAAAGTAGGCTCTGTACTTAACTCTATATCTCGAGCATTAACGCTCAGTGAATGGCATGGCGTAATCAATGCAATTCAGGATAAAGCGTTGTCGAGCGAGCAAGCGATCCCGGTTCTCTATGGTGTTGATGCTATTCATGGTGTTACTTACACGCAAGGTTCAACTCTGTTTCCGCATAACATTGGCCTAGCGGCGAGTCGTGATTTGACTCTGGTAAAGCAAGCCACTAAAGCGACCGCAATGGAAGTGAGAGCAACGGGTGTTCGCTGGAATTTCGATCCGGTACTTGATGCAGGGCGCAACCCATTGTGGTCACGTTTTGAAGAAACCTTCGGTGAAGATGTAGTCCTAACCAGCGAGATGGGTGTCGCGACTGTGAAAGGCTACGAGGAAGATGGCTTAGAGAATATTACTGCTGTTGCTTCTTGTATGAAACACTTTGTTGGTTATTCAGATCCAGCAAATGGTAAAGATAGAACGCCTGCTTATATTCCTAATGTTGAATTGTGGGAGCATTATATTCCGCAATTTAAAGCAGCGATTGAAGCGGGTTCTTCTACGATTATGATTAATTCTGCATCGCTTAACGGCATGCCGGTACATGCTAACAAATACTTGTTAACCGATGTGCTGCGTAATCAACTCGGTTTTAAAGGTTTGATTTTATCCGATTGGGAAGACGTGATTCGTTTACATACACGCCACAACATTGCCGAAACACCAGAAGAAGCGGTGAGGTTAGCCATTGAGGCAGGCCTCGATATGAGCATGGTTCCGCATGATTTCTCGTTTGCAAAAATTTTGGTGAAGCTAGTAAAAGACGGCACGATCACTGAAAAACGTATCGATAAATCAGTGGCGATTATTCTTACGTTAAAGCATCGTTTGGGGCTATTTGATAATGCCTATCCTGAACCTGCCGCCTTCGCTAATTTTGGTAAACCCGAGTACCAGCAACTGGCTCTCGATGCGGCAATCGATTCGATTACACTCTTAAAAAACACTAACAATTTACTGCCATTACCTGCGAAGTCAAAAATATTACTAGCCGGTCCTGCGGCACGTAACTTGGGCGCACTTCACGGTAGCTGGTCTTATTCTTGGCAGGGCGATCAAGAAAGAAATTACCCCGATACTACGCAATCGTTGGCCGATGCATTAAGCGAACAGTTTGGTAATGCGCTTACAGTAATGGCATTCCCGAAATTTTCGGACGCAAGAAATTATGATGCTGAGAAGCTTAAACAGCTAGCTAAAAAGGCGGATTACATTGTATTGGCTTTAGGGGAGCCTGCTTACGCGGAGTCGCCAGGAGCTCTCGACGATTTACGCTTGCCTTTAAATCAAATTCAGCTTGCACAAGCAGCACATGCTACTGGTAAGCCGGTAGTGTTGGTGTTAACGGAAGGCCGGCCAAGAGTTGTTGCAGATATTGTTGAGGAATCTGGCGCGATTATGCAGGCCTATCGACCGGGTAGTAAAGGCGCTCGAGCGATTGCTGGCGTTCTGACTGGCGAATTTAATCCGAGCGGTGTGCTGCCTTACAGTTACCCTCAATATACAGGTGATATAACGCCTTATGATCGTCGTGTTCTGACAAACGTCCAGCAATTGACCCCCGGTAAAATAACCAGAAACGGTTACAAACCACAGTGGCCATTTGGCTATGGGCTGAGCTATTCGACATTTGCATACTCCGATCTTTCACTAAGCCAGTCGACGATGAAAAAGAATGAGTCGGTCCGCGTATCTGTAACGGTTAAAAACACCAGTGATCGAGACGGTAAGCATGCGGTCGAGCTTTATGTAAGCGATTTATATGCATCGCTTAGTCCTTCAGCCAAACGCTTGAAAAAATTTACTAAAGTGTTCCTGCGAGCAGGTGAGCAGAAGGTCGTGTATTTTGATTTGGGCAAACAAGATCTTGAGTTTGTAGATGTGTCGCTCAAGCGTGTTGTTGAGCCCGGTGATTTCAAAATACAAGTCGGTGGTCTTGAAACAGAATTAGAATTTTTGTGAACATTTAAAAACGTATCTAGCAGTTTATAAAGCTGGATAATTATTTAAAAAAATTGACGTACCAGTGTTTCAGCATTAAGCAAGGTGAAGTATGAAAATGAAATTAACCTGTTATACAAAACATAATATCGCAAACAAATATGTGTCGAGCTTTATTTGGAACTGTGCAAGTGGTTTTGCACCTTTCACGAAATGTTTTTCTTCAACATTGCGTTTGGCATCTATGTGTATGCTAGCGATTTTTTCGATGGCAACTATGGCTAAAGCGGATCGTATGAATGTTATTTACATTTTGACTGATGATCAGCGCTACGATGAAATGGGTTTTCTTAATCCTGTTATTAGCACGCCGAATATGGATAAGCTGGCACAGGAAGGTGTTCATTTTGCTAATAGCTTTGTTACCACTTCGCTGTGTTCGCCGAGTCGCGCGACCATATTGACGGGTCTGTATATGCATAACCATGGCGTGGTTGATAACAACGCGGCGCCTAAAGAGGGAACGGTGTTTTTTCCTGAGTATATGCAGGAAGCGGGTTATGAAACCGCCTTAGTAGGCAAGTGGCATATGGGTGAGCATGCTTCGGCTAACAGAAAATTGGATGACCCGCAGCCGGGATTCGATCATTGGGTGAGTTTTGCAGGGCAGGGCGAGTATTACCCAGTCATGAAAAACGGTAAGCCGAATAAAATCAACGTTAACGGCAAGCAGGTTAACCAGCAGGGCTATATAACCGATGAGCTTACTGATTATGCGCTTGACTGGTTAAGTAATAGAGAGACTACATCGACTGGCGACAAACCTTTCTTCTTGTATTTGTCACATAAGGCCGTTCATGCCAATTTCGCTCCTGCTAAACGTCATGAAAAGCAGTATGAGGGCAAGAAGATTCCTGTTCCTGCAAGCCAGGCTGATACCGAAGAAAATTATAAAGGAAAACCACTTTGGGTTAAAAATCAGCGTAACAGTTGGCACGGTGTCGACTTTCCCTACCATAGTTCGCTCGATGTTCAGGATTACAAAATGGAGTATCACCGCGCATTGTCGGCGGTTGATGACAGTATAGGGCGTATTCTGGAGTGGCTCGAAGAAAGTGGCCAGGCCGACAATACGATTGTGATGCTGATGGGTGATAACGGTTTTATGTTTGGTGAGCACGGCCTTATCGATAAGCGTAATGCTTACGAAGAGTCTATGCGTGTTCCACTACTGGCCTATGGACCCGGATTAAAAGTGAATCATAGAGTTGAGCAGATTGTAGCTAACATTGATATTGCTCCGACTATTTTGGATATCGCCGGTATCGAATCGCCTGATTATTTTGAGGGTCGTAGTTTTTACCCATTGGCAAAGGGCGATGCTGTTGAAGAATGGCGTGATGAACTTCTGTACGAATACTACTGGGAATTTAATTACCCCAGCACGCCGACCACCTTTGCGTTGCGAACTGATAATTACAAGTTTGTGACCTATCACGGTATTTGGGATCTCGAAGAGCTTTATAACATTAAGGATGATCCGCGCGAGATGAACAACCTTATTCATAACCCTGATTACTTAGGTGTGGTCGCTGAACTAAGAGAGCGATTATTTAAGCAATTATCGAATAGTAGTGGCCAGCTTGTTGTTCCTTACACCGAGCGTTTTAGTTCGGGCGCGGTTTTTAGAAATCGATCGGGCTCAACTTCTGCTGAGTTTCCTGAAGAAGTATTGAGAGATGGCGTAGAAAAAGATTTACGCTATTTTATGATGCCGGATAAAAAGCGCGCGGGCTGGAAAAAAAGAAAAGTAACTCTTAATAATTAGTGCGTAATAAATAAAGCTTAACAATTGTCGTATAAAGAGTGTTGTTTGAAAAGCAACACTCTATTAGTGACGGTGAACATACAATTAAATTTTTTAATGATAGGTAATCAATGATTTCCATTACTATGAAAATGATAAATCGAATGACCATAGTTGCTCTAAGTCTTTTAGGTTTTTTTCTTTGTGCTGCTAATGTCGCGGCAATGGATAATTTTAAATCGCTGGAACAGCCAAATATTCTTTTTATCTTGGTTGATGATTTGCGAACGGAGCTTCCGGTTTATGGAAAAGATCATATTGTTGCGCCCAATATTGATAGGTTGGCTAAAGAATCGGTAGTTTTCCAAAATGCCTATGTCAACGTGCCGGTTTGCGGCGCATCGCGTGCCAGTATGATGACGGGTATTCGTCCCACTGAATCACGTTTTGTGGGCTACCAGGCGCGCATCGATGAGGATGCTCCCAATGCCATCCCTTTATTTAGCCTGCTAAAGGATAACGGCTACTTTACTCAGAGTATTGGTAAGGTGATGCACTTTTCTGACGATTCAAAGCAAGGCTGGAGTGTTCCGACTTGGCGCCCTAGGCTTGCACTTGCCAGAGGTCAGGGCACAGGGCACAGAAACTACCAGTTAGAACAAAATATTCGGTCGTTCAAGAAAAACCGCAAAGGCCCGGCCTACGAATCGGCGGATGTTCCCGATAATGCTTATTACGACGGTCAAATTACTGATCATGCCATTGAAGCACTTGAAGAATTCAAAGCTGCTGGACAACCCTTTTTCTTGACTGTGGGTTTTTTGAAGCCGCACCTACCGTTTAATGCGCCAAAAAAATATTGGGATCT
>JABIQF010000184.1 GCA_018668095.1 Cellvibrionales bacterium | reverse complement strand
GACGGTCTTGATTGAAAACTTAAACAAACAAACTAAAAAACCAAAATATAAATACTATCCAATATAGGCCGTAAAGAGGACTTAAAGATCCAGACCCTAACTGTCGAGCCACCCCACGGTTTTGAACTTGAAATGAAATTAAAACCCAACCACCAAAAACATCAATCTACAACCAATCCATCCTCACGCATCTTAGCCATCTTATACCGCAGCGTACGCGGGCTAATACCCAACTTCTCCGCCGCCTGCTTCTTAGAACCACCCGCTTCATTTAAAGCATCAATAATAATCTCATACTCACGCTGTTTTAAATCAGCACTGTAATTGACTACTGACTCTTCAGCCTGCGAAGAATTCGTATTCGACACATTATCACTAAACGGCTTAAGACTATTTATTGATGACTTATCACTATTCACTGATAGCTTAGGGCTACTTACTGATAATTGAGCACTTTGATCAAACAACAAATCATTCGCATAAATCATATCACCCGGCTGCAATATTAATGCACGCTGAACAATATTATCTAACTCACGCACATTACCCGGCCAAGCATAAGCTAACAAACATTGCTCAGCTTCTACTGCAAAACTCACCGGCCCACGACCCATCTTTTTTGCATGCTGTAACAATAAATACTCAGCCAATGGAATCACATCATCCAGTCGCTCTCGCAGTGCTGGCCATCGAATAGGAAATACACTTAGACGATAAAATAAATCTTCTCTAAAACTACCTTCTGTCACACAGTGTTTAAGATCACGATTCGTCGTTGCAATAATTCTGACATCCAAAGCAATGACCTTACGACCACCTACACGCTCTACTTCTCGCTCTTGCAACACTCTTAATAATTTTGCCTGTAAGGATAAATCCATTTCAGACACTTCATCTAATAATAAGGTGCCACCATTGGCTTGCTCAAACTTACCAGGCGCTGATTGATGCGCACCCGTAAACGCACCTTTCTCATGACCAAACAACGTAGCTTCAAGCATGCTCTCTGGTATGGCAGCACAGTTAATAGCAATAAAGGGTTCAGCTTTACGCGTAGAGTGCGTATGAATATAACGCGCTATTACTTCTTTACCGGTGCCTGACTCTCCAGAAATCAATACCGTTGAATCTGTCATCGCTACACGCTTAGCCATTTGAAATAAATCTCGGCTAATTTGTGAGGCAATAACAGGACCATCATTTTCTAATAGCTGACCTACCGTATAACGACTCACTAAATCAATAAGTGTACTTGGATCAAAAGGTTTGACTAAGTAATCAACCGCGCCGGCTTGAATAGCACGCACCGATCGATCAATACTGGCGTAAGCAGTAATTAACAATACGGGTAAGAAAGGATAAAGCTTTTTAATTTTATCTAATAATTGATGGCCGTCCATACCGCCCATGTTGACATCGGAGATAACCATGTCGAATCGCTGTTCTGCAAGGCATTCTAATGCTTGCTCACCCGAACCTGCAGCAGCCGTATTTAAACCCGACAATTCAAGGGTATCAACAATAGCTTCTTGTAGTGCAAGGTCATCTTCAACAACTAATATCATTGCTGAATGCTGTGTCGATAATAGCGCTGTGTCATGACTCTTAATACACTCGGCAGATGCGCTCATAAAACTCTCTCTTTCATTCTTTTTTTGAACAGACCTATTAACCTATCAAGCCTGTGCTACTGCATGAACACACGGCAATTTAATTGTTGCTTGTGTGCCACGCCCTTCTATAGACGTTAATTGAAATTCACCTTGATGCGCTTTTACTACGGCGCGAACAACCGCAATGCCTAAACCTGTGCCTTGCGACTTGGTGGTAACAAAGGCTTCTTCTTGTTGTAAACGCTGCATAATACTGTCTGGAATACCACAGCCGCTGTCGGCGATTGAAATAAGGATGTCACTACTTTCTCGACGCGTCGTTAATTGGATATTCGCCCCCACATCGGATGCTTGTAATGCGTTATTCACTAAATTACTTAATGCGCCAATCATGGTTTGTGAATTACAGACAATACGTGTGTCACTTAAATCATTATCAATCAGCAGCGTTGCTTTGTTCGCAGATAACGGGACATCAACGGCTACCTTTAACTCTTCAAGCATCGATCCTATTGTCATGGAATCCGATAACGTGACATCGCCCTTTGCAAAAACCAACATATCTCGTACTTGCTGTTCTAAGTTATTTAATCGCGACACAATTTTTTGTGAAAAGCGTTTAGTCTGGTCGCTTGTTAAATCACGCTCACTTAAATGTCCCGCATATAAAATAGCGGCCGATAAAGGCGTACGAATTTGATGCGCTAAAGCTGAAACCATTCGACCGAGTGCCGATAAGCGCTGACCACGACTTAATTGCGCTTGCAAACGACGCGTTTCGGTTTGATCGGTTAATAAAATAATTTGACCGGTTTCTTCTTCTAAAGAACGGGTCGATAAGCTGACACGCTTACCATTTTTCATCGAAATTTCATGACCATCATCTTTTTGCGGAGCAAAGAACTCGGCAATAATATCGACCCATTTTCGACCTTCTAAACCGATGGTGAGTAACTCTTCACCGGCAGGATTAATTTGCGATACGGTACCCCAGCGATCTAACACGACCACACCGCCTGGTAATAAATCTAACAAATTACTTAAACGTGCTGTGACCTGCTCTTTTGATCGGACTTCTTGCTCGCGTTGTAAATTAACTCGATCGAGTTCATCGGTGAGTGCTGATACACGCCCTTCAAGCGCTCGATAGGAATCGGATAAGTCGTCAGACATACGATTGAATAATTCAAAGGTTGCCTGTAATCCTTCTTTGCTGTTTGTATCTAAGCTGTTTTCTAAGCTGCTATTTAAAGTGCTACTTAAACTGCTACTTAAACGGCTACCTGAACCACCGTCCAAACTATTGGCTAGCGCACTGACGGATACAGTATCAGCGTCTAAGTCCTCAGAGTGGATGGATTGCGCCGTCACTGAGTCCGGCGCTTTTAAGCGAGAATCAGTTGAATCAGAAGCGGTTACTGGCGGCATATTGCATCTCTATTGTGATTGAGCTGCATGCTTGAAATGGAGAAAAGATGAAGATTCGCCACTGTTTCAACGCATACATTGCTTAATGCCTTGATTCTGCAATCACTGTGCCGAGAAGAATTAATTCAATATTATCAATTACTTATAATTATTTATACCGATGTACCGCACTAGCGAGTCAATCTTTTGTCGGACGCTAGCAGCTAATAATAAGCTGCTGTCATTAAGCGCTCATCAAACGATAAATACAGTGCCGCCAAAAACGGACTAAAGATGGGGTTAAGCGCGACTTAAATCATACTTACGCATTTTCTCAACCAATGTGGTGCGTCGAATTTGTAGTTTATCGGCTGCTCGAGCCACTACGCCACTGGCGTCATCCAGCGCTTGTTGAATTAAATTTTGCTCTAATGAAGCAATGTACGCTTTGAGATCAATCCCTTCATGCGGCAGTAAAGGTTTAGCATCGATATTGACGATATTAGCGACCGCCTGAAGTGCATCTAGGTGCTGACTCTTGCCCTCTTCACTTTCTATTTCATCAGCCTCTTCGACATAGCGGAATTTGGCGGGAAGGTCTTTTACACCCGCCACGCCATAGGGATACATAATGGCCATGCGCTCAACTAAGTTCGCTAATTCACGCACATTACCGGCCCAGTTATGCTGGCAAAGCGACATAATGGCGGCTGAGTTAAATCGTATTGAACCCCGTTGTTCATTTTCGAGCCGTGAAATCAATTCATTTAATAGCAGCGGTAAATCTTCTACTCGCTCGCGTAGCGCAGGCATTTCAATAGGAAACACATTGAGTCGGTAGTAAAGATCTTCGCGGAAGTCACCGGCTTCTATCATGGTTTCTAGGTTTTTATGCGTCGCCGCAATAATGCGAACATCGGCATGATAGGTTTTATTACCGCCAACTCGTTCAAAGGTTCGCTCTTGCAGTGCACGTAAAATTTTCACCTGCATATTAAGCGGCATATCGCCAATTTCATCTAAAAATAAAGTTCCGCCTTGCGCCATCTCAAAACGTCCAGCACGGCTACTTATGGCACCCGTAAAAGCGCCTTTTTCATGACCAAACAATTCGCTTTCTAACAACTCAGGCGGAATAGCTCCGCAGTTAACCGGTACAAACGGTTGCTCGCGACGCGGCGAATGATAGTGCAAGTTACGTGCAACCACCTCTTTACCAGTGCCAGATTCACCGGTAATCAGTACAGTGACATCTTTATCGGCTACTTGCGCCATAAGCTCACGCACTTGCTGAACTTTGCGACTAGTGCCTACTAGACTCCGAAATAGCTGCGGATCACGATGCTTGGATCGATGAGAGAGTGCACTGTGTTGCTCGCGATAGACTTGTGCACGATGAAGGTCATCGACAATACGCGCATAATTGGGCGGCATTTGAATTTGTGAAATAATGGGACGCATGCTTTCAACGTCCAGCGAATCATCGGTAGCTTGATCGGCGGCTTGAACTGCTGGCTGAGTGACTGGATGATCGACTAGCATGATTGGGAGATGATTTTGCCATTGCTGAGCAATCGCTAGTCGCTCACTTAATGGCTGAGGAGTATCACCTAAAACGAGTAAGGTTAAATTGCCATTATCATTGCTCGCCTGAACTCCGGGTTCAAGCCACTCTTGATATGACAGCGCTTTTACGGGCTCGCCAATAAAATCAAACACTAACTGAAGATCTTGTCGTCTACGCTCGTCATTATCCACAATAACAATGCGTGTTTCTTCCCACATACGGCTGCCCAATAAATGCTATTTTACGCCATCGAAAACCGAATCCTTTGGATTTGGCATAAATGTCATAGTTTTGACTAATTAAAGCAAGGCTTGAATTATCACCTTGTAGCCAGTCAAAACCCTGACGCTTTTGAAGCCGAGATTATGTAAGAGAATGGACGAGCAAGCAATCATTAATCGTAAAAAAACCTTGAAATTCATTCACTTCTCTAAAAAAGTCGGGATCATAATCACAAAAGTGATAAGAATAGAAAATGAACGGGATTTATAGAGCAGCAGTGCGAGAAAAAGGAAAATACCAATTAGGGAAAGCTAAAATGGGAAAAAGGTTCGGGAAAAGAGTGATATGAAGAGTGCTACAAAAGGTAGAGTAAAAAACGTCCGAAGATAACAATCAAGCAAGGGAAAACTAGAGCGAAGAAGTTAAAGCATAATGCTCTGTTGCAGATCGGCCAGCATTCACTTCATTTAACTTAGCCGCTAAGGTATCACGCTCAGCAGCACACTGATGCTGCATTGACTGATAAATAGTCGCCAGTCTTTCAAGGCTGGGTTTTAACGCCAACATTGCAGAGTTTGCGTCTTTACCGGCTGCAGCCGTAGCCGCATTAATCATCACAATTTCTGCCTCAACGCAGGGCTGGGTATAGTCATTTAATTGAGAGATTTTCAACCAATCCGCATCGCCATAGGCCACTTCAAAAGCGCTAATCAACTGATCTAGCGATGGCGTTGCCGCATCGCCTAATTGCCATATGGGTGATAATGTTTGACTCACGCTTACCTCTGCCAAAACCGAATTTGTTAAAACCTGAACCTATTTAAAATTTAGACAGGAACCGACTCACTACTTGCCTGGGATAATACTTCAGGCCGAATTTCATTCCAGCCAGCTTGCAGCTCTCGCAATACATTAGCAGACTCATCGAGACCTACTACATCATTAGCGATATTCGCTTCACTCAAGCGGCGCGTCACAAAAGTATAAAGCGTAGTAAGATTATTACCCAAGACTTCTTGTTCAGCCTCAACATTTACGCTATCAAGCAAGCCACCAACAATGCCAATAGCCTTACTCACCGCTTCACCCTTACCGGCTAAATCCGCACGCTGCATACAACCTTTAGCCACTGAAATTTGCTCTAAAGCACCGGCAAATAACATTTGAATTAAACGATGCGGATCGGCATCGACCACGCCGGTTTGCGTATTAATCGATTTGTATTGCTGCCCTGCCGGTATTTTTTTCATTAAGTCCCCAGTTATTTTCTATAAACATTAGACGCTAGCTTTAAATATTCATCTTTTAAAAAACAGTATTAATTGCTATTACGATTATTGTTATTAGAGGAAATTTGAGAAATTGAGTTCAACTGACTCAACAAAAAATTACCGTTAGATTGTAAATTCGCTACCAGTAAATCGAGTGAAGCAAACTGTGCTGTCAGACGATCTTGAAAAGCAATTAAACGTTGCTCTTGAACTAAACGCTCATCACCAATACGTTCAACGTCTAAGTTTAAGCCCTCGGTGCGAGCATCGATAATTCCTTGCTGGCCACTTCCGCCTAAAAAGCCTTCAATAACAGACTGTAAGCGCGTAATAACACCTTCGGAGGTATCGATCTCTGCGGGCGTAATTTCAGTAAAGTATTCAGCACCGACTAATAAACTAATGGCTGCATCTGGGCCGGCTTCATCGGCTGTTAATATAAGCCTGGCATTTGTGCCGCCGGCACCATCATCTTCTAATACTAAAGAGGCCGTGATACCTGGATTATTACTGGCATTGTTAATGAGGTCGCGCACCCCTTGTAGTGTGTCATTACCCTCAAGCGTAGTGTAACTGACCGCAAAACTTTCTTCACCAACAGCAAACTCTAAACTACCATCGCCGAAAGAGGTTGTTATCGAATCAAAAGACGATGATTCAAATTGATTGTTTTGTGGAACAGCATTGCCATCTGCCGCCAATAAGCGTGCGACATCATCAAAGTTAGAATCCAATAAAGCATTAAACTTAGTACTGTTTAAAGACAGCTGACCATCACGACTAATACTGATACCGATATCGCTGAGTGTGCGCACACCTTCAGGCTGCGTCTCATCGACAGCCGTAAAAATAGTCCGCCGTAATTGTGAATCTAATGTACGCAATAGTGAATCGCCCACTAAGACGCCAGCACTAAGATCATCTTCACTACCGCCACGACCTAAATCATCAATACTATTAGATAGTGCATTAAAGTTTTCAATAAACTCATTGGCCGCCGCTAGGGCCTGTTGAGTATTTTTTGTAATACTGGCAACACCTGCGATTGTTGTTTCGGTGACCGCAGTAATCGATACACCACTAACCACTTCATCAAAATGGCGACCCGATGTCGATGTAACAGCCTGACCGTTAACCGTAATTTGCGCATTCACCGCCGCCGTTGCCTGGGTTAAATTTGAACCGGCAATATCCGCCACATCAAAAGTAAGCTGTGACAAACCCTGCGCATCAGTATCGTTAGTATCCACATCATTAACCGTAATACTAATTTCATTATCACTGCCGACCTTGGCCGCATTAATAACTAACACTGGACCACTATCGGCGTTAATGACACTCGCTTCAACCCCAGCATTATCGGCCGACTCATTAATAGCGGTGGCAATGGCATTCAAGGAGCTATTGGCAGAATCAATAACTACCGAAAAAGAAGGCTGGCTACCTTGTTGGATGATTAACGTGCCGCCGCCAATAATGGCATCAGCACTGTTTATGGCAGTGTTAGTGATATCAACAAAGTTACTGCCCGTCAGCGACTGTGCTTCACCGGCCTCAACAACCTCAACACTGTAATTGCCTAAAGCCGCATTAACGGCTGCACTCACTGTAAAAGCATCTGGATCGGAAGAGCTTACCGTACGCGCTTGAAAGGTACTGATATTACCAATGGATGTTAGCGAACCATTAAACAGTGAGACCGAACTTTTCAGTAAGCCATAGGCAGAAATACGCTCAGTAGCCAGCGCAGCTTGTGTATCTAAGCGACCAAAACGAAGTTGTTGTTCAGACGCCACAAGGCCGTCAACCAATGTTTGTAGGTCTAAACCTGATCCAACACCAAGAGATGAAACACTAGCCATATATCAATACCTATAACATGCTGTTTAAGCTATATGTGAACGTCGAGTAAGTGGCACTTTACTGGCAAGAGGCACTTTACTGGCAAGAGGCCTTTCAATAAGTCGGGCAAGGGGCCTTTAAAACTATGGTCATTCACATCAAACAAATAGTCTTTTGATTTTTCCAGCTGCTCTTTTATGTTACGCAAATTTTGTGCCAGCTGACGTAGCTTTTCACTTGGAATTTCTCGAACAACTTGGTCGGTTTGACCGTGTTTGACCACAATCACTGTTTTACCGCTACTATCATCAACAGTAAAGAGTAAATCGCGCTGAATAGACTGTACTTGCTGTGTTAATTCAGCAGCAAGCGCCTTCGCGGGCTGCGACGTTAACTGATGATGCAAAGGTGCATTGACAAAATTTGAAACTTTTTGCGGCAAAGTTTTGCCGCTGTTGGCAATATGGATTAACTGCTGAGTGAGCGTGCTCGCTATAAAACGCGATAAAGCTCTAGCCGAATTATTATAGGGGTCCTGAAAATAAAACTGCCGGTTAAACGAAGTCAATCGCTCACCGACAGTTTGAAAAGTATCCATATTCGTCATCAGAATACGTTAATGGTTAGCGCCAGCAGCAATCTTTTTTATAAGATAAAAAGAGCGCGGCTAACGCTATCACTCACGTTACTGAAGCAAACTCAATACTTGCTGCGGTAATGCATTGGCTTGCGCTAATACAGAAATACCCGCTTGTTGAAGGATCTGATTACGAGTCAAACTTGCCGTTTCTGCCGCAAAGTCAGCATCTTGAATACGGCTTCTTGCTGCCGATACATTTTCAGATACGCTTTGTAGGTTAGAAATTGTTGACTGTAAACGGTTTTGAACCGCACCAATACCCGCTCTAAGCGAATCAATACCCTGAATCGCCGCATCTACAACCGCGATAGCTGCTTGCGCACCCGCCTGAGTACCAATGTTAGCTGAAGCCACATTACTTAATGTACTGGCATTCGCTGTAGTCGCTGCAAATAAACCACCCGCATTCGCCGAAGTTACGGTAAAGGCAGAAGCCGCACTAAACGAAACAGAGCCGCCAACCACAAAGGCATCATCAGCTGCAGCTGTTACAACATCTGCCGCACCTGAGTTAGCGCCTGTTGACGTTAAGCCTTGAACTGTTAGCGATGAACCCGCGCCTACTAAGGCATCGAATGTAATATCTCGACCTTCTTCATTCGTTAGCACCAATGTGCTGCCTTCAGAAAGTGCTGTTACACCTGTCACGCCGGCTTGCTGATTAATCGCATCGGCTAAACCTGATAAATCATTAGCGCTTGTGACATTAACGGTAATGCCCGCGGCATTAAAGTTAGTTGCTGTACCTGCTGCATCGGTAGAGCGTGAACCGAGGGTAAAGGTATAGCTGGCTACTGCGACACTTGAAATACGTACTTGCGTTCTTGCTTCAGCAGTAACACCGGTTGTTGCTTCATTCGCATTAACCAGCCCTGCAATAGAATCGGCAGTTTGGCCAACACCAATATCGAGTGCTGGAGCGGTAGTGCCTAATGGACCACTAACCGTTAGATCTTCGGCAGCGACTACAGTATTCGCTCCCACTGCACCAGCGGCAATTGCGCTACTCAATGTACCGGTAGGCGCAACAGTATTTGCACCAATGGCCGTAGCTCGCGCATTACCAATAGAAACGCTAATCGTTTGGTTCGCTTCCGAACCGACTTGAAATGTTTCTGTACCAAAAGAACCGTCTAATAATGCACGACCACCAAACGATGTTGTCTCGGCAATACGATTAAGCTCTTGTTGAAGCTGCGATACTTCTTGTTGAAGTGCAGCGCGTTCAGTACCTGAATTCGTGCCGTTAGCCGACTGAATAGACAGTTCACGAATACGCTGAAGAATATTGGTTGATTCTTGTAATGCGCCCTCAGCTACCTGGGCAAGCGAGATACCGTCATTCGCATTACGAATAGCTTGGTTTAGACCGCGTACCTGAGAGGTAAATGCATTTGAAATGGCAAGACCGGCAGCGTCATCACGAGCACTATTGATACGCAAACCAGAAGATAGACGGTTAAGCGATACATTTAAGGCTTCTTGAGAACTATTAAGATTTCGCTGTGCCGTTAACGAAGAAATATTGGTATTGATAATCTGAGGCATGGTGGAGCTCCTTTTCTGTAAATAACGGACCGTAAGATTGGTGATGCTACGTTAAAACTATATTCTATAAATAAAACACTGCTTGTTTGATATCCAATTTTGCTTGTTTGCCAGAGGTGATAAAAAGAACCCTCTTCAAACTTAGTTACCGATATAACGGCCGGTTCTAATGAAGCTTTAGGCTTTTTTATAAGCAAAAGTGTGAACTAGTTCGACTCATAGAAAGGTTTAGATCAATTGACCAAAAAGAGCGAATCAAAATAAAGTAAATCAGTAAGAAAACCCTTAAAAAAGCTAATAACCGTCGAGAAACGTTACAAAAAAATTGAAGATTGTTTGTTATTTGAACGTTTATGGGCAATAGGGCTTGAATTGTAAAAACATCGAAATAAAACGTTATTTTTAATTTTTTTTGGTTTGCAGGCTTAAGTTTAGATATTAAGGGGGGATTTTTGAGTTTGATTCGTAGCTGTTTGCTGAATTTTTTAAGGTTTTAAGGTCAAGGGCGCCGGGATTTACCCTTGTGATATTCTAGTGTTCTTTTTTTACTTGGTTTGTTTAATTTTTCGATTAAGACCGTCGGGAGTGGACTGACAGCTAGGATCTAGATTTTCAAGTCCTCTTTACGGCCTATATCGGATAGTATTTTTATATTTTGATTTTATAGTTTATTTGTTTGAGTTTTCAATCAAGACCGTCGGGAGTGGCCCGACATGCCAGTCACTTTTTTCTACAGCAAAAAAAGTAACCAAAAATGCCGCAAACTGGCGAAGTTTGATCTCGAGATAACCTATTCGCTTTGGGATAGTTTTATCCAGTACACCTTGGCAACGCCTACGAGAACTGTTT
>JABIQF010000076.1 GCA_018668095.1 Cellvibrionales bacterium | reverse complement strand
TAAATCACTACGCTTATTCACTCACAGTTAACTGACGTAGCGCACTGGTGCAATCGGCGAATTGCTGATGATCACTGTATTTAAGGATAATTTGCGCCATGAGACGGCAATCTATTGTTGCTTGCTGATGCATGACAGTAGTTCTTTTTATAGCGCTAATGAGTCATGTCGTTACGTCTTTATACCGATCAAATTAACCGGCACAGAGGATCAAATGATGTTTAAGAAAAGCCCATTTCGGTGCACTCGCACCAAGTTGAAGACGTTAATCGCGTCAACATCCGTAAGCCTCATGCTTACGGCCAACGCGTT
Source organism: Cellvibrionales bacterium (assembly GCA_018668095.1). Lineage (GTDB taxonomy): Bacteria > Pseudomonadota > Gammaproteobacteria > Pseudomonadales > UBA7434 > UBA7434. Next base: position 1,952 of record JABIQF010000076.1, on the reverse strand, counting down.
AGCCTTACCCACCGATGAAGTCAATACAACTGGACTCGCCATTACTGACGACACAGTCACTGTTGGTATTCTTCACTCACTCACCGGCACCATGGCGATTAGTGAAACTGGCGCACAAGAAGCTGAGAAGCTTGCAATAAAACAGATCAACGATATGGGCGGTATTCTTGGCCGTAAGATCGAGATCATTCAGGAAGATGGCGCGAGTGATTGGCCAACCTTCGCTGAAAAAAGTCGTAAATTGTTAGTAAAAGATAAAGTAGCTGCTGTATTCGGTTGCTGGACGTCTGCATCAAGAAAAGCGGCATTACCTGTTTTTGAAAAAGAAAATGGCTTGCTTTACTACCCAACTTTTTATGAAGGACTTGAGCAATCTAAAAACGTTATCTACACAGGCCAGGAAGCCACACAGCAGATCATTGATGGTCTTAACTGGGTAGCGAAAGAGAAAGGCGCTAAAACGTTTTACTTAATCGGTTCTGATTACATTTGGCCACGTACATCTATGAAGATTGCACGTAAGCACATTGAAAACGTGTTAGGCGGTAAAGTTGTTGGTGAGCAGTACAAGCCTTTAGGTGACACTCAGTTCGGTTCTGTTATCAACAAAATCCGTCTTAAAAAGCCTGATGTTATCTATGCCGCAGTTGTTGGCGGAAGTAACGTTGCATGGTTTAAGCAATTAAAAGCCGCAGGTATTACTTCTAAGAAACAAACGTTATTAACTATCTCGGTTACTGAAGATGAAGTATTAGGCATTGGTGGTGAAAACCTTGAAGGTTTCTACTCAATCATGAAATATTTCCAAAGCCAGGACAACCCAAACAACAAAGCATTTGTTGCCGCGTTTAAAGAAATGTGGGGCGAGGACAGTGTAATTGGTGACGTAACTCAAGCTGCTTACTTAGGACCTTGGTTGTGGAAAGCAGCTGTCGAAAAAGCAGGTTCTTTCGACATCGATAAAGTGGTTGCTGCTTCTGAAGAAGGCGACATTGAGTTAACTACTGCACCAGAAGGCTACGTGAAGTTACACCCTAATCATCACCTTTGGAGTGTTGCACGTGTAGGTAAATGGAATAAAGACGGTCAAGCTGAAGTGGTTTATGAATCAGCATTGATTGAGCCAGATCCATTCCCAGCTGGTTACCAGTAAGTTATTTATTCGCGATCACTTAATACAGACCATCGTTATTAAGTGATCCGATTTAATTTCTCGCTAAGTAACAAGTGATAAAAATTCATCGCTAGCTGATAGAAGACTCACATAATCTTTATCAGCTAGCCTTGATTATTGGTTTAGATTTAAAAGCTATTTTATTGAGTCCATTTGTATTTTTTTAGACAATCTTTATTTCTATTTTGAGCCACGAGCTTAAAAAGACGGAGACATCATCATGCTAGGCGGTTACACATACGGCGAACTAGGTTCGATTTTAGCCATGCAAGGCTTTGCAGGATTCAGTCTTTTTAGCGTACTCCTTTTGATGGCATTAGGACTGGCTATTATTTTTGGCCAAATGGGCGTTATCAATATGGCCCACGGTGAATTTATGGCTGCAGGTGCGTATACCACGTATCTTCTTTCCAGCATCACCGAGCAATACTTTCCGGCATTTATGCCCTACTACTTTATTTTCGCCATTGTTATCGCATTTTTTGTTGCGGGGGCCCTAGGGTATCTCGCCGAATACGCGCTAATACGGCATCTCTATAAAAGACCACTCGACACCTTATTAGCGACCTGGGGTTTAAGCCTCATTATGCAACAAAGCTATCGCTCTATTTTTGGTGCACGAGAAGTTAGCCCAACATTGCCCGATTGGTTAATGGGCTCTTATCAACCGACTGAATCGATTCATATACCTATTAATGGCATGTTTGTTTTAGCACTCACCGCGTTCGTTACCTTTGCTGTGTTTTACCTTATGTACAAATCTCGCTGGGGTTTACGT
>JABIQF010000258.1 GCA_018668095.1 Cellvibrionales bacterium | reverse complement strand
CTGTTGAAAAAGACAGGTGCGATTATTTTTAATCGCATCCATTAATTCTGTGGCGAGCAATACCTCTGTGCGTTTTTCGTAGAGCTCTTCATCTTGGCCGCTATAACTAGCAACACGGTTTTTGCCGCGCTCTTTCGCTTTGTTGCATGCGGCACTTGCTGCTGAAATTAATTCAGCCAGTTTATCGGTTTCATTGGTGATCGATACAATGCCGATACCCACGTTAATATCAAAACTTTTATCATGGTGTTCAAATTTATGATCGGTAAACTCACCGGCAATGACTTCACAAATACGTTGCGCAGCATCCATAGGGCAGTGTCTTAAGAGAATACCAAATTCATCACCGCCAATGCGGGCAATAGCATCGCTTGGTGCGCGTACTTTTTGTTGCAGTACAGCAGCCACTTGTTGTAATAATTTATCACCTGCACGATGGCCGCATGTCTCGTTAATCATATTGAATTGCGAGAGTGATAAGTGGCATAGCGCATGTTGTGAGTCGCTACCCTCAACTTCATGAATCGCGAGACGGACTTCTTGATCGAATATTTCGCGATTATGTAAACCCGTTAGCGGGTCATGACTGGCATGAAACGATAGCTGCTTTTCAATTCTTTTAGCTTCAGTGCGGTCGCGAAAAATAAGAATGGCGCCAATGGCTTTACCCATGACATCACGAATAGGAGCGGCCTGCTGTTCAATAAGTCGCTCAGTGTTATCTTTGGTTTTTAAAACGTTTTTTGCAGCAGAATAAAGGATGCTGTTTTCTGCGATGGCACGCTTAACCAAGTTGGCGGTTGGTATGCGTGATATTTCATGATAAGTGTGAAATATATCTTTGATAGATTGGTCGCGGACTTCATCCAATGTGCAATTTAATATTTTTTGTGCAACTGGATTGATGTAGTCGATATCACCAAGCGCGTTAGTGGTAATGACGCCATCAGCAATCGATTCTAGAGTGATTTGCGCGCGACTTTTTTCAGCGGTTAACGCATTTTGTTTTTCTTTGAATTGTTCGTTACTAATAATAAAGTCTTCACGATGCGCCGCAATACTGCATACATGACGAAGTTGTTCTGCCCGAAATGGCTTAGAGATAAAGTCGACAGCGCCAGCAATAATTAACTCGCCTGCTTTTTTCGCATCACCGTGTGCCGTCATCATTACAACCGATTGGTTGGGGTTGTGACGGATGATTTCATGTAAGACTGCTTCGCCAGACATTTTAGGTAACATTAAATCAAGCAAGACAATTTCATGTCGGCCTTCAAGCCAAGTTTGTAAGCCTGTTTCACCATCGGCTACATGCGTAATATCAAAGCGCTTACTTAGTACGCGCTCAACCAGTTCGGCGGTGTCTTGATAATCTTCAATAACAAGAATGCGCGCTTTAAGTACGCGGGCATTATTTTCTTGCATTAATTCTTTAGCAATATCACCCAGCTGCTCAAGTTTTGATAAAGGAATAAAGCGATTAATTTCAAATTCTTTGGATGTCGCTTCAGCAATGCGTTCGCTATAGGTCGATGAAACCACAATCACAGTTGTGTTGGCAGAGGAGGCCAGCATATCGGAACGAATGAGACGTGTTAGTCGCCAAGCATCAAGATTATGAATTTCGATATCAGTGACAACAAGGTCATAACTGTTTTCACCGAGTAATTCGATGGCTTGAAGTCCATCTGAGACATCGGTGATATTGGTAAAGCCATCACGTTGTAGCTGCTCACAGATATCTTCCCGAAGTGTATGTATCGGATTAATAACGAGAATTTTTGTGTCAGCGTGCGATGACATGCAGGTTCCTTGAATAATGCTCTATCGCTTAACGTTGCCTAATAGAGATGCGCGTTAATAACACGCGCAATAATATTTTGCTTATTATTCAAAGTATAGATTGCTCATTCGCTTCTGCCAGCTTGTTTTGCATTTTTATTGTCCTAGTAATCAATGACTTATAATTATTTTATGCAAGGGTTGGCGACAACAAGTGGTGCAAAGCTGTTATATGAGCGTTATAAGTAAAAGATGGCGCATTTAGCGATGCGAGGTTAGGGCTTTAAGATATCGAGTTCTTCAAGGTATAACTCGATTAATAGCGTTAACTCTTCAATATCTTCGGTTGAGAATCGATCGCCTGAATAAGAGAAATCAGCGCCAAGGTCGGGCAATATATGATTATCTCGCCTTGCCTTAGACAGCTTGATTTGAAGTTGTCTCGCTGATTTTGCCGAGCGCGTTGCATTTTGTGCCAATCGGACTCCGGCTTTATCGGCGAGTAAATCCCAGGCACTAATGGTTTTGCCACCCATCAGATCAGAAATTTCTTTATCGAGGCCAATTAATTCTGCTAATCCTTCATCTGCCACTAGTGTCAGACCTGCTGATAAAGCCATATGCAGGGCTAAATCACGGCGACCATAAATAGTGTAAGGCTTTGCATTGGCCTGAAAATTAGCAATGGTGGCAGGACTGAGCATGGTTGTTAGTTCGTCGCCACCAAAGGATTTTGCCAGTGCCAATAAAGCTGCGCGATTTTCGGCAACAGGGTCTTTAGAGGTTTGGCTACGGCTGAGGGCGAATTCAAATAATGGTGCCAATAATGAGACGAGTTGACCTTGTTTAGGCAGCTGTAAAAGTTGCTTCTCGTATATGGCTATTAATTGCTGTTCATCTGGCGAAAATAATAGTGATTCATAGTTGCTTAATGCCGTCTCCCCTTGCTGAGGAAGTACATAGTCAATAGTGATGTCATTGCCTTGGTGTTGAATGCCCTTAATGTTTCCCCAAGCGAGTAATGCCGGCTTAGCTGCGGGCTGCGCTAATGCTTCAGTGAGAATGACGTCGGTAATGTCTTTACTGATGGATTGGCTGAGTTGGATACTGCCTAAGCGAATGCGGCTAGGTTGTATCCATTGTCCAGACTTTGCTGAAGGATTAACCGTTATTTCTAACTGTAGGTTTACCCACTTTTCACTCGTCCAGTTTTGAAGGAAATTGAAAGCAGTGAGTTGATGGTCGTTGAGTTGATTCTTAAACTGTCGATAAAATTGATCACTCACATAGTCCGCCGGCAGGGTAATTTCTACGGCTTGTTGCTGTTCGGTAATGGCGACACGGGCATAGCCGTTTTTGGGCAAGCGCAACAGAGCAGGTCCAAAATGACTAATGCCTAGGTTGATATCACGCTCACTTAATATTAATTGCTGTGTGCCTTGTTGCTGAAGTTGCCCACTCACTTCGATAGCCACTTTTTTTATCCGTTGAATATCAGCTAGGCTGGCTTTCTCATACTGTAAAAGAGACGGCTGCTCATCAAAGAGTAAGTGAATAGTTGTGAATAGACCAATAACGCAAAGCACGAACATGGCAAGCGTAAAAAATAAAAGTGATTTGATAATGCTGTACAAAAATTTCATTCAGTGGTCGACTTATTAATATTGATCAGTGATAGATTGTGCTGCACTCAGTTATGCCGCGCCAAGAAGTGCAATCCCTTTAATTTGTGCGAAAACCGATTGGCCGACAACTAATCCTAACTGTTGAATCGATTTAGCGGTAATGCGTGAAAGCAATAAGTGATTATCGCAGTTTAATTTCACAATTGCTTGTCCATTTTTCACTTCTGATATTTCACTAATGACCACAGGTATAATATTTAAAATACTTGATTGTGTGGCGGCTTCTAGCGTGATACTTACGTCTTTAGCATAGACGCGGATACGAATATTGTGAGCTGGTTTTTCATTGGCATTGGCATCGCTAATCCACAAGTGCTGACCATTTCCTAAATTCAATTTAAGCAGCTGGTATTGCTTATCGAATAAATCGACAGAGCCTTCAATAATAACCCCTGAATTCTGTTGCTGAGACAAGGGTAATGTTAAGTCAGATAAAATATCACCAATGGGTTGATTGGCAATTAATTGTCCATTATTTAATAGTAGGACATGGTCAGCAAGGCGCATAAGTTCTTCGAGGTTATGCGTTACGTATAAAAAAGGAATGCCGAAGGATTGATGTAATTGTTCAAGATGATGCAATATTTCTTCGCGATTATTTTCATCCAATGCACTCAGTGGTTCGTCAAATAAAATTAATTGCGGTGATGATAATAGTGCGCGTGCTATAGCGACACGCTGTTGTTCGCCGCCAGATAAATTATCTGGTAGCTTATCAAGAAGTGTGTGTATTTTTAATCGAGTACAAATATCATTAAAGTTTATATCGCTGGCGACTAAGCGACGATTAATAGCGTATTGAAGATTCTTCTCTACGGTTAAATGCGAAAACAAACAAGCTGTTTGAGTAACGTAGGCAATTCGCCGTTGATGAATCGGTAAATGATAAAAAGGCTCCGCACTGTTTTTTTTCAGCCAGCGTTGATGATTAAAGCTAATTGAATTCATGTGCGTTTTATGGGGTACGCTAAAGCCAGCAATAATATTAAGTAAGGTGCTTTTGCCGCTAGCGGACGGGCCAAAAATAGCTGTTACGCCATCAGTCGGTATTAAAGTATCAACATTCAGCTTAAAGCTACCAAGCGTTTCATTAATATTAATGTCCAGCATGTCGTATCCTTAAGTGACTATTTTTACCGTGACTCTTACCATGACTCTTGCCGCGGCGATCAATGGCATAAATAATCAATAAACAAAAAAATGACATGGCTAATAATGTTAATGCAAGCACATGAGCTCTGTCGTAAGCGAGCGATTCAACATGGTCATAGAGCGCCATGCTAATTACTTGTGTCTCTCCGGGGATATTGCCACCTATCATTAATACAACGCCAAACTCGCCCATGGTGTGCGCAAAGGCTAGTGATGCTGCAGCAATAGTTGAGCGCTTAGTCATGGGTAATAGAATGCTAAAAAATTGATCCACTTTGTTGGCGCCTAATGAGGCAGCGGTAAGCAGTGTGATTTTTGGAATTCGCTCATAACTACTTTGCATAGGCTGTACAACAAAGGGTAATGAGTAAATGACGGAGCCAATCACTAAGCCGCTAAAGCTAAATGCCAATGATGTGCCAAACCATTGTTGCCAATGACTCGCGAACCAATTATCAGGTGAAAACGCGATCAGTAAATAAAAGCCAATAACGGTTGGCGGTAAAATAAGAGGGAGTGCAATTAAAGTTTCAATCATTGGTTTAATGCGATTCTGAGTACGTGCCAGCCACCACGCTAAAGGCAAACCAATAACGAGCAATATCGCAGTGCTAACGGCGGCTAGCTTTAGCGTAAGTAGAATGGCAGTGATATCTTCAGGCGTCAAAAACATGGTTTATTGCCTGTCTTTTTAGGCTTTAAATAAAGCATGTTAAGCTTTAAATAGGGCGTGATTTTATTCATGAATTAAATAGCCATTGGATAAAATAATTGTTTGTGCTTTTTCTGTTTTCATAAAATGAAAAAATTGTTTGATCAAGTATTGTTGATTTTTCGTTCGATTTGCTTGCTTAATTATCACTAAGGCTTGCTCAATAGCAGTATAAAGTGATTGCTTAATAAGGCAAAAATCATAGTCCATCATCGTTGTGTGGTTGGCTTGTGCAGCACTGAGGATCGCTAAGTCGGCATGACTATTTAAAAGTAGTTGCTGAGCATGCAATATATTTTTTCCCTTAACTATTCTGTATTTTGAAAATTCTTCTGCGGCCTTATCAATAAGGCTATTAGCTGATAGTCCATAAGGTGCTGTTGTTGGATTTGCAATAGCAAGCGTTGGTTTTGTTTGCAATTGAAAATGATTGAGGAATTCAATTAATTCTGATGGCTGACTAATAGAATTGCTGCAAAGTTTTTTTTCTTTTGCTGGGAAAGCGATAATTAATTGCCCATAGGCATAGCTATAATAAGTGCCGTTTTCAGCATGTTTATTTTCTATTAACAGGTGAGGTCTGTTGATGTCGGCAGCAAAAAAAATATCAAAAGGTGCGCCTTGCATAATTTGTGCATAAAGTGCGCCTGTAGCACCGCTAATAATTTTTAACTGTTCTTCTTTTATATTTGGATGCTCTAATATAAAAGCACTGACTAACTGTTTAAGTGTTGATTTAAAATTTGCAGCTACGGCTAAATAAATGATGTCTTTTTGCGTGTCACTTTTTGATGTTAAGTCTATAAATTCTGTACGGGTAAATGATTGCTCAGTATCACTTATAAGTTCCGATGCAGCATATGAATGTGTTGTGCATAATGCTAATGCGCTTGAAAAAACGACTAACGGAATTTTTTTTAGCCACAAAAAAAAGGATGAGTGATGAGAAGCGGTTTTCATATAATCATAAAGGTTGGCAAAAAGGTGTGACGCTATGTTAGGTGAGTGCGGGCGTTAAAGCTATACATACGATCGATATTCTCTATGGATAGCGAAGACTTATTGTTTTCTAGGTGTGCGAGAAAAGCACCAGATATCACAACGAGCCGCTCCTGCATCGAGTAAGCTTTTTGCAACGGCATTAGCGGTGGCTCCGGTAGTCACTACATCATCGACAATGGCAATATATTTACCTTTCACGTCTTTGTGAACCACAAATGCACCACGTAAGTTTTGGTGTCTCGCCGCCAATCCCGATTGTTGTTGGGGCGGGTTATCAAAGCGCCGTTCGCAGAGGTTAAATGCTAGAGGCAGGCCCAGTGCTTTACAAATGGGTTTGGCGATTTCATTGGCTTGATTAAAACCTCGCTGTCGCAGTCTATCCCTATGCAGAGGCACAGGAATCACTAAGTCGATATTGGCGGGGCTGTGTGCATAATGCGATTGGATCGCTTCTAGCATATTAGCGGCAATAGGTATGGTTGCTGATAGTTTACTGTGGTGCTTTAGCTGGTTGAGTAATTTTCCAGTTAGGGGGTTATAGGACGTTGCCGTAACGCAGCAGTGAAAGAGTGGCGGTTGCTTAATGCATTGTGCGCAATGCAGTGCGCCGTCGTTTAGGCTGCTGTTTAAGTCAACGGCGCAACGTACACAGCGCTGAGCGCTTTGGTACTCATCTGCAAGGCCTCGTTGTCTGTTTTGCTGTATAAAGTTATTGCAGCTTTCGCATAAGCGGGTAGTTGAGTCGGCAGATTGTTCGCAAATTAAGCAAGATGGCGGCATTACAATATCGGCCAAGGCGCTTAGACTCGGCTTTAATGCATCCAATATCTGTCTAATGGGCTTGTAAACCTTTCCTCTCCTTTCTAGTTGACAGTGACTCTAGGTCCTTTAAAATTGCTCACAATTCTAACCACAATCACCTCTTGCTGTTATGTTGCTTGTTTTGGTCTTTCTTAGCCGTTTTTCGGCCTGAGGACTGTCTTGCAGGGCAGTAAGTGGGCAACTAGCGGTGCTTTCTATGCCTCATTCTTCTCCTTCTGTGACATCTATGCCTTCAGCTCAGCCCGAGCTTCGAAATGATTGGGCTCGGTCAGAAATTGCTACGCTTTTTGCTATGCCTTTCAATGACTTAATGTTTAAAGCCCATTCCATACACAGGCTCAACTTTAATCAAAATGAGGTGCAAGTCAGTACTTTACTCTCCATTAAGACCGGCGCTTGCCCAGAAGATTGCAAATATTGTCCGCAAAGTACGCGTTACGATACGGGCTTAGAAGTTGAGCAGTTAATGGAGGTTGAAAAAGTCTTAGCGGATGCGCGCGCGGCAAAAGAAACAGGTTCAACTCGTTTTTGCATGGGTGCAGCTTGGCGATCACCGAAAGATCGCGATATGCCAGCGGTTATTGCCATGGTGAAAGGTGTTAAAGAGATGGGTTTAGAGACCTGCATGACGCTGGGTATGCTTAAGCCAGATCAAGCAAGCGCACTTTCTCAAGCGGGCTTGGATTACTACAACCATAACTTGGATACCTCGCCTGAATATTATGGCGATATCATCACTACCCGGACGTATCAAGATCGCTTAGACACCTTGCATCATGTTCGAGAAGCCGGCATTAATGTCTGCTCTGGCGGCATTGTGGGTATGGGTGAGACGATTGATGACCGTGTGGGCTTATTGTTGGAGTTGGCTAATATGCCTGAGCACCCACAAAGTGTTCCAATTAATCGCTTGGTGCGTGTCGAAGGAACGCCTATGGCTGATGAGGCCGATTTTGATAATTTTGATTTTATTCGCACCATAGCGGTGGCGCGTATTCTCATGCCAAAATCGTATGTGCGTTTATCGGCCGGTCGCGAAACCATGAATGAAGAAATGCATGCCTTGGTTTATTTTGCCGGTGCTAACTCGATTTTTTATGGTGAGAAGCTATTGACTACGCCTAACCCTGAAGCGAATAAAGATCTCGATTTATTCCGTCGTTTAGGTATTTCCCCTGAAGGTGTTGAGCCAGTCAGCGAAGCCGATTTAGCGGCTTCATTACCTGCGAGTAGGACTGCATTATTTTATAATGCAGCGTCTCACTAAGGTTAAGTTTAAATTGTAGTGTAAGTGCTCACTTTCTTTAAAGGTCATTTTATTACTGCAATTTAGCTATTATCTGATGAGTCGCTGGCTATCTGAATTGGCGCCTGCGCTCGCAGCGCGTCAACAAGAAAAATTGTATCGTCAACGGCTTACGCTGAGTACGGCGCAAGGGCCGTTGGTGCACTTAAAGGGCCATGAGTACCTCAATTTTTCAAGCAATGATTACCTCGGTTTAGCTAATCATCCGTCTGTTATTTCAGCATTTCAAGCATCCGTTGAGCAATACGGCGTGGGAGCAGGTGCCTCGCATTTGGTGGTCGGTCACCAGCAGCCTCATGAGCAATTAGAGCTCGCTTTGGCTGAGTTTACAGGGCGCGAGCGAGCGCTGCTTTTTTCTAGCGGTTATATGGCGAATCTGGGTGTGCTTAAAGCGTTACTTGCTAAAGATGACGTGATTATCCAAGACAAGCTCAATCATGCTTCGCTTATTGATGGAGGCCTTGCCTCAGGTGCTCAACTACTTCGCTATCGACACAATGATTTAGATCATTTGGATCAGCTACTCAATAAGTCGGTTGCTACTAATAAAAATGCAAGAAAGATTTTAGCGGTTGATGGCGTATTCAGTATGGACGGTGATATTGCGCCGCTCGATGCCTTGGCAGATATTTGTGATAGATATGATGTCGCTTTAATGGTCGATGATGCGCATGGCTTTGGCGTTGTTGGCGAGCAGGGTGCGGGCTGCAGCGAGCATTTTGATCTGGACCAAAAGCGGCTACCTATTGTCATGGGAACCTTGGGTAAAGCATTTGGTGTGTCGGGTGCTTTTGTGGCCGGCAGCCATGAAATGATAGAAACTTTAATTCAATACTCACGCACTTATATTTACACAACGGCATTACCACCGGCTTGTGCTGCGGCGGCATTGCAATCATTGGATATTATTAAGGCGCAGCCAGAACGGCGTCAACACTTGCAAGATTTAATTACTTATTTTCGTAAAGAGATTAATGATTTAGATTTTAATGTGTTGCCCTCATCAACAGCGATTCAACCACTTGTTATTGGTGACAGTGAAAAAACATTAGCGCTAAGCCAAGCCCTATTAAAAGCGGGGTTATTAGTAACAGCTATTCGTCCACCTACCGTTCCTGTTGGTACTGCGCGATTACGAATTACTTTAACGGCAGCGCATTCGTTTGCGCAGATAGACCGGTTAATTGATGTGCTCCGACAGCATGTGAATTTAGTATGACGATAGCTATGACGGTAGGCGCGGAAAAAATAAATGAGAACACTAACGATATTGATAAGTCGTTAGTGCTAAGGCGAATTGATTCCGACAATGCTAATGCTTCTGCAATATTGTTGATTCATGGTTGGGGTTCTAGCAGTGAAATTTGGAATGACTGTATAGAATTATTACGCAAGCAGTTTGATATTTATTTATTGGATTTGCCTGGGTATGGGTTAAATGTTGATGCATCATTTGCAAGTGCTGATGATTTTGTTAAACAGTTTGCCAGGCAGCATCTGCCTACGATGCCAAAACGTTTTTCAATTATTGGTTGGTCACTAGGTGGTTTACTTGCTTCTTTATTGGCGCAGCAGTTTTCAAACCATATTACTGCTTTGGTCACTATTGCAACTAACTGCAGCTTTGTGAGTCATGATGATTGGCCGCAAGCAATGCCCGCTAATGTATTTAATAATTTTTATCAGCAATTAAATACTAATGAGCAAGCCGTTGTGTTGGGCCGGTTTTTTGCCTTGCAAACGCAGGGTGTACCATCGACGCGTAAAGACTTAAAGTATATAAAAGAATTACTCCGTGATGCTGTTTATTGCCATAATGGTTTGCAGCAAGGATTAAATTGGCTTGCCGACTATGATTTACTATCTTGCTGGGATGAATTAGCCCTGCCAACGCTGCGCCAATTTGGCGCTCATGATAATTTGGTGCCACGTGCGGCTGCTGAATTACTTGCTAAGCGTTACCCGAATAATCAATTAGAAGTATTTGATGGTTCTTCACATTTACCTTTTATTAGTGAGCGTGATAATTGGCTTGCGTATACGGTTGATTTTATACAGTCGAGTGAGTCACAGGTTATTATTGATAAGCGAGAAATAGAAAAATCATTTTCGAATGCAGCAGACAGTTATGATTCAATTGCCGTATTTCAGCATGCGGTGGGAAAAAACCTACTTACTTTTTTGCCAGAAGCAGATGTCCGTCGTGTATTAGATTTAGGTGCTGGCACTGGTTATTTTTCTACGGCATTGCGTCAATGTTATCCCGCTGCAGATATTGTTGAAGTAGATATTTCTTCACGTATGTTGGCTCGCTGTCAATCAAGAGCCGTTGATAATTTTCAAGTGCAAGCTGATATTGAATCATTGCCTTTTTCACAACAGAGTTTTGATATTATTTTTTCTAGCTTGTCTATTCAGTGGTGCCATGATTTAGAAAAAGTATTTCAAGGTATCGCTGATAGCTTATCCGTTGGTGGTGTTGCAGTGTTGACGACGTTGGTTGATGGTTCTCTCTCTGAATTAAAAGAGGCATGGTCAAGTGTTGATGATGCTGTTCATGTAAATGAGTTTGAGAGCGAAGCAGCGCTTAAAGATAGTTGCGAAAAATCGGGTTTAAAGTTTCAGCAATGGTTGGTAGAAGATGATATGCAAACATTTTCGAGTATCCGTGATTTGATTCGTAGCGTAAAAGATATTGGCGCACATAATATGCATCCAGGTCGCCCCAAAGGTTTGATGGGAAAAAATAAATATCGCCAGTTTGTGAGCGCTTATAATACCTTGCGAACAGAAGAGGGCGCGTGGCCTTTGACCTATCGTGTTTTATATATGGTGTTACAAAAATAATGACGGATTATTTTTATCAGAAAAGTGGTTTGGTTTTATGACTTCAGAATTGACAGCGAATAAAAAATCGCAGCGTATTTTTATAACAGGAACAGATACGGATGCCGGTAAGACATTTGTCGCTACGCATTTATTGCATGCCTTAGCTGTTGCTGGTTATCGAACGGCAGCATTAAAACCGTTAGCGGCAGGTGCCGATAATTTTGCATCGACTCCACGTAATGATGATGCCGTTCAGTTGCAAGCTGCCGCCACTGAGTTGCACAGTTATGAGGCGGTAAATCCTTATTTATTTGCCGAGCCTATTGCGCCACATATTGCCGCCATTAATGAAAACCGTGTTATTGATTTTGATGAGTGTGTTGCGCGATGTAAGCCTTTGCTTGAGTCAGATGCCGATGTGGTTGTGGTCGAGGGCGCTGGTGGTTGGTTAGTGCCATTAAATGAGCAATATACGATGGCTGACTTAGCGGTCGCGCTCGATACGCAAATCATATTGGTAGTGGGTATGAAGCTAGGCTGTATCAATCATGCATTGTTGACAGCAGCGGCTATCGAGCAAGCCGGCTTAACCTTGTTAGGTTGGGTGGCGAATCATTTACACGAAAATATGTGTGAATCTCAAGCGAATGTTGCCGCGTTATCTGCACGAATCAAAAGCCCTTTATTGGCTGAATTACCTTTTTCTTCATCGGTTGAATCGGCCCATTTTGTTGATCAGTTCGATCTTTCGCTATTTAGTTAGGTTTTGTTTTCGATAAAATCCCTTATCTGACCAGCGGTATTCGTGTAATGAAGGCCTTTCTGCTTAAATTAGCAGTGATTTGAGTGAGTGATACGATAGAAGGCAGGCATTATGATGAATGGTTTTAGTTACAGATGTATGGTCTTAGTTACAGATGAATAGCCCTTTATTACAAGTGGCTACATCCGCTATGCAGGCGGGTATGCAGCAAGCTAGCCAAGCGGCAGCTGAAATAGCGGGTGTCGCTAAAAACAGTGATGCTTCGCTAACTCATTCGGTAGTGGATTTGTTACAGGCAGAGAATCAGGTTAAAGCGGCGGCGCAGGCGGTGAAAACGGCGGATCAATTGATAGGAACGATGATTGATATCATTGTTTAGTCTAAATAGCTGCGATTCAATAATTTTAAAAATGCTTGCATCGGGTTCTGGTTTATCGGTAATTCTGGCGTTATGATAGTGGCAACAAATATCTGACTAAAAATATTTTATTAAAAATAATCGTGTTGTAAATGATTAGTACGCTAAAAAACGGTTTTTAACTCTATAGAGCAACATCTCCATGTCTAATCCTACTGATATTGAAACGTCTCAAACGGCTACTGAACAGTCAAGCGCTGCCGACCTTTTAGTGAAGGCCCAGCAAGCGGATCAATCAAAATTGTCGCCAGAAGATCTTGCTCGCGTACAACAATATCTTTCTTCGCCTATTCATTCGGTCGAAAGAAAGCCATTTAAGCCATGGATGATGATGATGGCTTTAATCGCTGTTGTGGTTGTTTTAGGCCTTTTAAGCCAAATGATTGCTTGGTTTGTTCTTTAAACGTTGCGTTCTAAGAAGTGGTTTTGCCAAAAAAACAGATAGATGAGAATGGCGTTTTTGGGTTAGGTAAAGGCTAAGCCAAGATTGCTGCCATCAAGATACACCACTTTCATAGAGTAAGTTTCCAGACGAGTATTGTCTTCACTTGATACCACGCCATTTAAATGCAATTGAACATCACTGCCTATAGCTACTTCGCAGTTTCCAATTGTGTTTAGTCCAATTCCGCCCTCTGATATATTTTTAGTATTAATCATTTCAACACCCATGCCAGGGATTCTTAATGCGCCCTTAAGCATGACGCTTGCGCGCCGAAAACGTCGAGAGTCTGCGCCTTTCCCAGTCCCTTTTTCTGCCTCTAAGCTTGGTATGCTCATCTACATTCCTAATATGACTACTTTTCGCTTTAATGCTATATAAATCGTATTTTACGTCTGAGTGGCTGTTATATACACGCTTTCATGAGTAAATAAATGTAAAAGGCAGGGAGTCGCTAGAGGTATTGAATGTCTGAATTTTCTGAATAAAAAGGCAGTGTTTCGCTACAAAGGCGGTAAATAGCCACCCTGTTATGGATATTTTTGCCAAAAAAAGAGTCTGAGCCGAATACACTATTTTTATCATTTGGCCTAATCGATGGAATTATTATCGGTTTAGAGTTGAATGGCTTACAATCCATTGAAAACGAAAAAGGGAAAGAAGACATTGAGAATCGGTTATCTAGAAGATGAACAATCTCAAGCTGAGCTTGTTAAATCTTGGCTTGCGGGCGAAGGTTTTTCGGTGACTCATGCCTCGACCGGCAGAGATTTCATTCATTTATTGAACGATAACCCTGTCGACCTGCTTATTCTCGACTGGCAGTTGCCTGATATGGAGGGGCTTGATGTATTAGCTTCTGTCCGTGGTCAGCTTAATTCTAATGTGCCGGTCTTATTTGCTACCCAGCGCGATGCTGAGGTCGATATTGTTAAGGCCCTTCATGCTGGTGCTGATGATTATCTGATTAAACCACTGCGTAAAGCCGAGTTGCTGGCAAGGCTGAATGCGCTTGCGCGGCGTGCTGGCGTGACTAAAGAAGACGCTTGTTTGACCTTAGGTCCTATTTCATTGGACTCATCGTCTCAATTAGTAACAGTAAATGGTGATCTCGTTAAATTAACCCCTAAAGACTACCAGCTTGCTTATTGCATGTTAAAAAATGTCGGAAAACTACTTTCTAGAGATTACTTGCTACGTGAAGTATGGGGTATTGATGCCACGCTCAATACGCGGACCGTTGATGTCCATGTCAGTAGAATAAGACGAAGTTTGAATATTGGTCCCGAAATTGGCTACTGTATTAAAACGGTTTATCAGCATGGTTATCGATTAGAAAAGCTTGAATCACTCGTAACTGTCGATAGCCAGCCAGTAGCCAGTTAAATAGCCTCATGTTTCATTGAATTTCTGATTGAATAATATTGTTTTGGGTAGTTCAATAGTGGGGTGATTTCAGCCAGTGAGGTATCCCATGACTATAATAATGAAATTTGTAAGCACTTCTTTTTCTCGTGTCATTCTCTGTTTATCACTTATGGGCGCTCTATCTTTATTGAGTATTCAGTCCTATGCTGCTGATTGGCGCTATAGTGTCCGTCCTGGCGATACATTCTGGTCTATCTGCAAAGAATATACAGTTCATGAAAATTGTTGGCTCGAGCTTGCCAATCTTAATAGTGTGGCTAACCCTAATCAGCTTTCTACGGGCACTCAGTTGTTAATTCCAATGCAATGGTTAAAGCAGGCTCCTTTTGCTGCTCAAGCTGCCTATGTTGTGGGTGAGGTGGTGTTTGCGGGCGCTAATAAAAAGTTAGCTGAGTTGACCATTGGGCAAGAGTTGCGCATTGGAAGTAAGGTTATGGTTAATCAAGGTTCGGCAACTTTACGATTTGCTGATGGCGCAACGATTGTAATGAGTGCGAATAGTGAATTAATAATTAGCTCCTCTTCGGCGATAAAGCAGGGTAGAGCGCATTCGATAGAAGTCCGGTTGCCGCGCGGTGAAATACAAGTCACTGTGCCAGAGAAAATGCCTAAAACACAATTTCGTGTAAAGACCCCTAGTGCAGTTGCTGCTGTAAGGGGTACCAAGTTCAGAGTGAGCAGTTCGGCACCCTCAGTAGAAAGTCAAAGAAGTCAAACGCGAAGTGAAGTGCTCGAAGGGGTTGTTGGCGTATCATCAAGTGGCGATAGTCAAAATATTATAGCCGGACAGGGAGTGAGTACAGTTGAAGGTCAAAGTGTATTAGAGCATGCAATTTTACTTTCTGCGCCAAGATGGAATCGAAGCTGTACTGATCCTGGTTATGTTGAGTGGCAAACTTCATTGTCTGCAACGCAATACCGTTTATCATTAATGGAAGATGATACAAGTATTGATAAAATGATTTCTAGTGTGACATTGGCCGACGCTAACTATGTATTTAAAAAATTAAAAGAAGGCTGTTATCAGGTTAAAGTAAATGCAGTTGATAGCCAAGGCTATAATGGCCTAGAGTCACAGCGACGATTATGCTATCAACCACAGATTGCTGTTCCACAAATTACTGAAATAAAATTTGATCGTGCGGAATTATTAGTTGTCGGTGAAGAGTTGCAGCATGCTGTCCGTTATCGTGTTGAAGTCAGTGAAAATGAAAACTTCTCTAGTCTTATAGAAGAAAAAACTTCTGAGACATTAACAATGAATTTACCAGTCAGTATGGATATAAAATCGATTTATGTAAGAGTTAAAGCCTTTGGCGAAAACATTCCTGATAGTGATTATAGTAACGTCGTTTACCTTGAGCGGAAAAATCATAAAAATACTTTTATAGGTATAGCGGCAATAGTTTTTGCCTTTATTGCCTTATAACTTTCTCCAGTTATGAGCGTTCAGTACAATCGTATAACAATAATATTTAGTCAAAAATGATTGGGTAAAACTATGAGGTCGAGTAAAAAATCATCACCCATTGTAACCATCGCTATCGCTAGTATTATTGCTGCGTTGGCAAGTGTGTTTAATTGGTTTTCATCGATTGATACTGCTTACTACGATTTCATTTTAAAGAAAAATTTATTGGATTATCCAGACGATATCATTATCGTTGCTATTGATGAGGCCTCTATTGAGCGATTAGGTGCTTGGCCATGGGATAGAAGTTATCACGCGGAATTGTTGTCATGGATAAAAAAAGCCGATGCCATTGTTTTTGATTTAATCTTTGCTGAGCCACAGCAGGAAAGTTTGGCTGAGACTGAACAAGCGCTCACGTCTGATCAACAGTTTGCAAAAGCACTTAGGCTGAGTAAAAACGTTATCCTTCCTGTCTTTATAGAAGAGCTTAGGTCTCGAGGAGAGTTGCGAGAAGTAATGCCTATCTCGTTATACTCAGATGCAGCTGCAGGATTGGGTCATGCGCATGTCGATTATAGTTATAATGGCGTAGCTAGGGGTTTATATTTACGAGAAGGATTAGGTCGACCTTATTGGTCTCATCTTTCATTAGTGTTGACCGACATGCTAGGCGAAACTCCTGAGAAGCTAAGTGGTAAAAGAAGTAATATAACTGAGACGACTTCTCCTTTCGTTATTTATCGAGATTATTATAATTCATTACGATTCGTTGGCCCTTCGAGAACCATATACCGCGTTTCCTATATTGATGTGTTAGATGGCTTGGTTGAGCCTGAGCATTGGCAAGGGAAGCGAGTATTCATTGGTGCAACGGCTAAGGGGCTTGGCGATGATGTGCCCACGCCGTTGGGGGCGCTGCCCGGAGTGGAGTTTAATGTTAATGCGTATCAATCGCTTAGATTAAATGCATCCATCAGTGAAGTGAATCTTTTTTTACATGCGGCTATAAGCGCTGCGATTGTCGCTTGCTTAGCTTTTCTGTTTAGTCGACTGACTCCAGCTAGATTTTTAATAATGACTTTCATAGCAATAGTAGGCTTGAGTGGCTTAACTGTGGTGAATCTTTTGTTGTTAGATTTTTGGTTTTCCCCAGTAGCTTCGATATTGGCTATATTAGTTTTTTATCCGCTATGGAGTTGGCGGCGAATTGAAATTGCTTTGAGGTTTTTGCAAAAAGAGTTGTCTGTATTACGGCAGAGCTCTCCTGTTATCGCATTTGATTTACAGGAACTTAAAGCATGCTTAAAAAAATTAACAGATATTGGTGTGATTAATGATTGGTCTTTGAAGGAACAGTCAATGGACTCCAATAATGCTTGGCCTAAGGTGAGCTATTTTAATGGAGGAGTGATGACTGATTTTCATTATCAAAGTCAGTCTTTCCGTTTAAAAATTGATGGCGGCGAAAAGGATGATCAATGTATATCGATCATGTCAGCGATTTTGTCAGACTTAAGTTTGAAAGAGGCATTACCAGTCGATTCATATGAGTTGGTAGAGAAGACAGTTGAAGAAATTTATTCGATTAAAAACGTAGCTAAAAAAGCGCAGCTGCGAATGAATAAAAGTATGGCAGAATTACAAGATGCAGTGATGGTTGCTGATGCAGCGGGTAAAATTATATTTACTAATGAAAATTTTCGAAGTTTATTTTTTGATTCTTTTTTAGGTCGATCAGTTATCGATTTACAAGATTCTATTAGCGCTTATGCTTGGCTTGGTATTCTTAGAATCTTGATGCATGACCAAGAACGCGTTTACCAAGAAATACAAACGACAGGTAAGCGATGTTTATTATGTCAGGCGGCTATCATTGTTGATCAACAAGTGGCTAATGATACATTGGTTTTTGTTTTTACTGATGTTACACAATTACGTGATTTAGAGCGTGGAAAAAATGAAGCTCTGGCTTTTTTATCGCATGATATGCGCTCACCAATTGTATCTTTAATATCGTTAATTGAGAGTTATCGAATCAATAATGCTGACATGAATGATACTAAGGTGGAGTTTATGGAGCAGATAGAATATTTTGCTCGAAAAAATTTAAAATATTCAGAAGATTTTTTACAGTTGTCACGCGCAGAAAATATTAGCCGAGATGTTTTTCAGTTGGTAGATATGCATGGTGTGATTGATGGTGCTTATTCGCAGGTATATGGTTTTTCAAGTTATAAAAATGTTGATGTCATTATTGATCGAACGGATGAAGATTGTTGGGTGTCAGGCGATGTGCATTTAATAGAGCGGGCAGTCACTAATATTTTATATAACGCTGTCCAACATACACCCTCTGGCAATAAAGTGACTATCCGCTTGTATGCTCAGCAAGGGATTCACGTGGTGGTAAGTGATACGGGCGTTGGGATAGCGAGTGAGTTGATCCCTCATTTATTTGAGCCGTATTTTCGCGCTAGAAAAAAACAGCAAGATCAATCAGAGTATAATCGTTCACAAGTTGGTGTTTTTCAAAATGATCTGCCGCAAGAAGCGCCGCCAGAAATATCAACAGCCACTCATGGCGCTAAGAGCTATGGTCTGGGTTTGAGTTTTGTGCATACGGTTGTTGAGCGGCATGGTGGAAGTATTCATGTCGAATCTGTATTAGATAAAGGCACCTCTTTTCTCCTTAAATTTCCCGCCCTGACTGTCGACTAAGTAAAAATAGCGCGGTTCAGCTGTTTTTACATTTTTTGATGCCTAGTTTGTATCTATTTGCTTGTAGAATACGCCTCCCTTCCACGGTGTAAGCAAAGGTGTTTACCGTGGTTGCTTTTATCTAAGCGCCTTTTATTACTTTTGTTATATTGATCAGATACTTAACCTTAAAAACTAACTTTCAGTAATACGTAATTAGTGATATATATTTCATATATAAGCAGTAAGCGATTCGTAGCTGATAGATATGGAGATGATATGAAAAATAAACTATTAATAATGATATGTGCGGCAGGGCTTGTTCAGGCAGCACCTGGTGTGGCGCAAGAGTCTGGTTTTACACTTACGCCAAGCATTGGTTATTATGCTTTCGATAGTGACCGTGCTTTATTTTCTAATCCAAATGATAGCTACGAAGATGATGAAGCATTCTTTTCTATGGGGGCTGGCTATCGATGGAATAACCCTTGGCAACTTGAGCTAGTTTACTTGGCAGGTGATACAGAAACGAATGCGGGTGAATTTAATTTTAATCACTGGCGAGTCGATGGTCTGTATCATGTTGCAACGGAAAATAATTTTACACCCTATTGGTTAGTGGGTGCCGGTGAAAATACCGTTGAAGAATTTTCTGCTGAGTATGATGAATCTTTTGTTAATTATGGCTTTGGTGTTAAATATGCCTTTAATCATGCTGTTTCTGCGCGTACCGATATACGCGGTATTACAAGTCTCGATGAAGAGCAAACAGATGTTGCCTTAACATTGGGCCTGCAGTTTTTACTGGGCGGCTCTTCAGCACCCGCTGCACCAGCAGCGCCTTTGGATGCCGATAATGATGGCGTCGCCGATAATGTAGACAGTTGTTTGTCTACACCTGCAGGTGTAGAGGTTGACGATAATGGCTGTGCTTTGGATAGTGATAATGACGGTGTTGCCGATTATAAAGATAGCTGCTTAGGAACAGAGGCAGGGGCAAAAGTTGATGCTAAAGGCTGTTATATTATTTTATCCGAAACGCATAAAATTGAATTGCAGGTTAACTTTGCTAATAACGCATCGGTAGTGCCCGCGGAATATTTTAGTGAGATAAAAGCCGTTGCTGATTTCATGACAGATTATCCTGCCACTGATGTCGTTTTTGAAGGTTATACTGATAGTCGTGGATCGTCAGATTACAATCAAACGCTTTCTGAGCAGCGTGCAGAGGCTGTTGCTAATGTTTTAGTCAGTAATTTTTCTGTGTTAGCCAGTCGAGTATCAGCAGTGGGTAATGGCGAAGCAAGTCCGGTTGCCGATAATGAAACGGCAGAGGGTCGAAGTGCTAATCGTCGTGTCGTTGCTGTTATTTCCGCAACGGTACAAAAGCGTGCTGAATAAATAATTAATTGAGTACCCAATGGCGCATAGTCAATGATGGCTATGCGTTATTTTTTTTGCACTAAATTTTTAATCTTATTTTTATATATTTAATGAGGAGTGATTTATGTCAGATTTTAATATGGATCAGTTAATTGATTTAGCAATGTTTTATGGTATTAAAGTTATCATGGCATTGGCCATTTATATTATCGGTAAATGGATTGTAGGTCTTATTGCAAACGCAATGACCGCAGCAATGAATAAACGCGACATTGACTCTACAGTTGCTAAATTTGTTGGCAGTATTGTTTATTATTTAATGTTTGCCTTTGTTGTTATTGCGGCCTTAAGTCAACTAGGTGTTCAGACTGCATCGGTAGTGGCTATTTTAGGTGCTGCTGGTTTAGCGGTTGGTTTTGCATTGCAGGGCACATTATCTAATTTTGCTGCTGGCGTTATGATTATTGTACTGCGTCCCATTAAAGTGGGTGATTTTGTTGAAGTCGCTGGTGCTGCAGGTGTTGTATCAGAGGTGGCTATTTTTGCCACAACTTTGCATACCGGTGATAATAAAACAGTCATTATTGCCAATTCTTCGGTTATGGGAAGCAATATCATTAATTACTCAACGCAATCTGAACGTCGTGTCGATTTAATTGTTGGTGTTGGTTACGATTCAAATATACAGCAGGTCAAAGATGAGCTTAAAGCGATTGCCGAGTCAGAGAGCCGTATATTGCATGATAAAGGTATCACTATTGGTGTGTCTGAACTGGCGGATTCATCAGTGAACTTAGTATTTCGTAGCTGGGTTAAGTCAGCGGATTATTGGGCTGTTTTCTTCCACCTTAACGAGCGTGTTAAGACCCGCTTTGATGAAGTGGGTATAGAAATCCCTTACCCACAAATGCATGTACATAGTAATAGTCAGGCTGCCTAGCAGTCTTGTACAATGGTAAGAGGGGCGGTTTTGTACCGCCCTTTTTTCATTTCATTTTTTTTGCTGCCGGCCATTTTTTGTTGGCGCTTTTATTCATTAATTCAATTAAAGGTATTAAGCATTATGTCTAGATTTTCTGTTGGGTGTTGCTCGTTATTGGCTTGTGCAATCAGTATTGCTGAGCCGATAAAAGGTGAAGCTGAATTAGGTTTTGTCACTAAAGAGGGCAATTCTGAAACTCAGACGATTAATGCCAAGCTTCATTTAACTAAAGATACTTTGGGATGGGCACATCAGGGGCATTTCACGGCATTTAATAATGCGAGTGGCGATGAGACTACAGCCGAAAAATACACTATTGCCTTGCAGTCAGATCGAAAGCTAGATGAGCGTGCTTCACTGTATATGGTGGTTACGCATGAAGAAGATCATTTTAGCGGTTTTGATTACCAATCAACGATAGGTGTTGGTTATGGTTATAAATTAATGGACGAAGATGATCGAAGCTTAACTTTAGAAGCGGGTCCTGGTTATCGAGTTAATGCTGTGAGCGATGGCGAGACTCAAAATGAAGTGACACTTCGTTTGGGTGAAATTTATTCATGGAAGTTTAGTGAAACGGCAGAATTGAATCAGCATCTAACGATTGAAAGTGGCGACCTAAATACCATCAGTAATCTTGGTGCGTCGGTTAAGTCGGCATTAACTGGCTCGTTAGCACTTAAAGTGGGTGTTGATATTAAATATACTGATAAAGTGCCAGCAGGGCGTAAAGATACCGATACAGAAACTTATGCCACGATATCTTATGCCTTTTAAGATTTAATCAATCTTTAGCCATTCAGGTACGGGTAGGTTTTTATTCTCTAAGAACACCGGGTTGAAAAGTTTACTTTGATAGCGCGTACCATAGTCACATAAAATGGTGACTATGGTATGCCCTTTGCCGAGTGTCTTTGCGAGTTCAACAGCGCCTGCAATATTAATCCCTGACGATCCGCCTAAGCATAAGCCTTCATTTTTTAATAAATCAAAAACATAGGGAAGGGCGATGTTGTCATTAATCTGAAAGGCTTTATCTATCTCAACATCGGCAAGGTTATTAGTAATATGACTAATGCCTATTCCTTCAGTAATTGAATTGCCTTCAGATTTAAGTTCGCCATGTTCAAAGTAGTTATACAATGAAGAGCCCATAGGGTCTGCAATACCGATACTCACCTTAGGATTTTTTTCGCGCAGTTTTTTCGCTACGCCAGCCAGCGTGCCGCCTGTACCCACCGCGCAAATAAAGCCATCGACTTTGCCATCGGTCTGCTGCCAAATTTCCTCACCTGTGGTTGCGTAATGAATATCGCGATTAGCCGTGTTACCAAATTGGTTGGCCCAAACGGCCCCGTTAGCTTCGCTGCTGCGTTGTTCTGCAAGCCGTCTTGCCGTATGCGTGTAATGATTAGGGTCATCGTAAGAGGTTGCCGGCACTAAGTGTAATTCAGCGCCAAAGAGCTCTAAGGAATCAATTTTTTCTTTGCTTTGGGTCATTGGCATAACAACAACGCTTTTATAACCTAGCGCATTCGCCAAAATGGTTAAGCCTATGCCAGTATTGCCAGCCGTGCCCTCAACAATAGTACCGCCAGGTTTTAATTTGCCGGTTAATTCGGCATCACGAATAATACCCAGCGCTGTACGATCTTTAATTGAGCCGCCAGGGTTCAAGAATTCAGCTTTACCTAATATCTCGCAACCTGTGAGTTCTGAGGCTTGGTTGAGGCGCACGAGAGGCGTGTTGCCTATCATATCGATAATATTGTTGTGGATGGTCAACGGTCGGCTTCCTTTGGCTCTGACGAGCGAATAGTGTCTTGTATGAGTAGGCTAATGCATTCAGCGGCAGTTTATCATTGTTCAGCGAAGTTCTCGTTATTTCACCCGATTAATGTGGCGTTAATGGCTAGCCTTTTAGCATAATGACGAAAATGAAGAGATTCGCCTCTTGGATCACCATAAATTGCCTGAATACTCATTTAAAAGCGATAAAATCGTTATAAAAAGACGAATTTTGCATCGATTTAGTGCTAAATTCGATAATAAACCTTAAATATCTCATTTTTTAGGCAATTAAATGAGAGATTTGCTTGACGATTTCTCTCTGTGTCGTATAGTGCGCCGTGCTGAAGCAAGTTTTCATGGTTTGTAATCCTTTCGACGTATTTTTCGCACCGCGTTTAGCTCGTACTGATTAAGACTTTAGAAACACGTGTTGGCACAACCGCCCGCGCTATATTGGTGTGGGCTTAAAAATCAGTATTGTTATGAAGGTGTTAACGCAGTTGCCACCCGAAATAACACAGTAAAGAGTAATAACGAGGATACACCATGTCAGATAAAGTCAGCGGAACAGTTAAGTGGTTTAATGAATCTAAAGGATTCGGATTTATTGAGCAAGAGTCTGGCCCAGACGTTTTTGTTCATTTCAGCGCAATTCAAGCAGACGGTTTTAAATCGTTAGTTGATGGCCAGAAAGTAGAATTTACAATCACTACTGGACAGAAAGGTCCACAAGCTGAGAACGTTATGCCTTTATAAGACCTGCTGCAAAGCAAAGTCTTTTAAAACATCGTTCCACTTGTTGTAGGCACACGACCCGTCTATACCGTTAGCTTGCTGACATGTAGTTGGTTTTACGAGTCTACTAAAAGAAAAGGCGTTTAAGCTTAGCTTAAACGCCTTTTTTGTTGGTTGTTGCATGTAAATTTAAGACCAAATAATTTGCTCGGGTCATAAAGAATGCGTGCATATTAAAAATTATATTTACCTTGTAATGCCCATGATTCAGTTCGCTGAACGAATCCATAAGATGTTTTTGTACCAAACAGATTTGTTGAGAGCGGGACATCATTAGCATAACTAATAATTTTTTCGTCCGTGATATTCCGCCCAATTAGAGCGATTTCCCACTTCTCGGAAACATTAT
>JABIQF010000062.1 GCA_018668095.1 Cellvibrionales bacterium | reverse complement strand
CAGGCCCCTACTCCAACCTAACTATGCTTCTCAGTCGATATACATACTGAATCACGAAAAACCACACTCAGCATAACAACCCCCTTCGTATACCCCATAAACACTGAGTATCCAGCCCACCTACGTCAAATAACGTAATCGCTTAGGCCTGATTACGAATGGTTGTTTAACGCATAAATCGCGATAGTGCAGCTCTGGGTAAGTATCAACGCAGTCGCGATTGAGCTAATCAATAAATACTGAATAGCCACTGAGATAACACACCCAACCCATACGCTAAAACAACCGACACACTTTAGGAGAACAACCATGGCCGAGACGATTATTAAGGTTGACCTTAAGCAATCTGCTTATGAAAACGACAAAATCCATAACCGCTGGCATCCAGATATTCCGATGGCTGCAACCGTAAAGCCTGGCGATGACTTTATTATTGAATGTATCGATTGGACCGGTGGTCAAATTGCTAACAATGATGACGCATCCGATGTCCGTGATGTCGATTTAACCCAAGTGCATTTCCTTTCGGGGCCAGTCGGTGTTGAAGGCGCAGAACCTGGTGACTTACTTGTCGTCGACATCCTTGATATCGGCACCTTCGAAGATAGCCAATGGGGCTTTAATGGCTTTTTCTCAAAGCAAAATGGCGGTGGCTTCTTAACGGAACATTTTCCAGAAGCGCAAAAATCCATTTGGGATTTCAACGGCATGTTCACAAAATCGCGTCATATACCGCGCGTAGAATTTGCTGGCTTAATTCACCCAGGATTAATTGGCTGCCTACCCTCAGCAGAAATGTTAGCCGAGTGGAACAAACGTGAGCAAGAGCTCGTAGATACTGATCCTGACCGCGTTCCACCTTTAGCGGCTATGCCGTATGAAGATACTGCGCATATGGGTCGTATGAATGCTGATGAAGCAAAAGTAGCTGCTGCAGAAGCCGCACGTACTGTTCCTCCACGTGAGCATGGCGGTAACTGTGACATTAAAGATTTATCACGCGGCTCTAAAGTCTATTTTCCTGTCTATGTTGATGGCGGCGGCTTAAGTGTCGGTGATTTACACTTTAGCCAAGGTGATGGCGAAATTACTTTCTGTGGCGCTATCGAAATGGCCGGTTGGATTCACTTACGCGTGAATCTTGTTAAAGACGGCATGAAGAAATACGGCGTTAAAAACCCTATCTTTAAGCCAAGTCCTATTACACCTAAATACGATGATTACCTCATCTTTGAAGGAATCTCGGTTGATGAGCAAGGCAAGCAGCATTACCTCGATGTCAATGTCGCTTATCGTCAAGCCTGTCTAAACGCTATCGAATATATGACCAAGTTTGGTTACTCCAAAGCTCAAGCCTATGCACTCTTAGGCTGTGCACCAGTACAAGGACATATTAGTGGCGTGGTCGATATACCGAATGCCTGTGCAACATTATGGTTACCTACCGATATCTTTGATTTCGATATTCAACCGAATGCTGAAGGACCAAAAATAGAAGTCGATGGCAGTGTTGATGTGCCATTAGCGCCCGATCTTTAAGCGCGTATAAGCGGAATAAATGGGTAAGGTTATCCCTTACCCATTTTTCTCATAATCACATTCATCTATTAATGACTCATATTAAAAAAATTAAAAATATAATCTGTATAAACAGAGCCAAAAAAATCGGAGCCCACAATGCCACTATATGATTACAAATGTTCAGAGCATGGTTTATTTCACGAATTAGTTTCAATGGACAATCACCAAGTACCTCAACCTTGTCCAACCTGCAAAACTGCCTGTGCCAGAGTTATTCTTGTGGCACCTGAATTCCTTTCAATGTCAGACGAACGTCGTAAAGCCCATAGTACGAATGAAAAAAGCAAACACGAACCGATTATATCGACTACCGATAGCCGTGATAAAAAGCACGGCAGTGGTTGCGGTTGTGAACAGCCAAACGCTAAAAAAAGCCAAGTAATGTACTTAGCCGATGGCAGCAAGATATTCCCTTCACAACGCCCGTGGATGATAAGCCATTAATCTGGCGAATATTCCAAGCGTTTTTATTGATTAGGATTTTGACTTAAACATCATTTTTAAGATGTTTTATCCCTATGCTTTCGGCTGCGTAAAAAGCCCCCAATCAATTATATAAAACGCCTAATCCTTTTAAATAAGTAATCATTATTGTCATTTTTTATTGAGGTGTCGCATGAAAAAGCTTTATATCAAAACACAATTAACCGCTGCTACATTATTAGCCGGATCAACTTTTAGCTTATCGGCTTTAGCTCATAACGGTGAGCATACAACTACCCTGTTTAGCCTATCGTCTATTGCTCAGCAAATAACGCACTTATTAGCTAACGCGGGCCATATTAGCACTATTGCTTTATTGGCAGCATGCGGCTTAGTGTTATCGGTAGCAGTTAAAAAAATCGTTTCCAAAAAAACCGAAACAACCCATTTAAAATCTATTCGCTGCGAACAATAAATTAGCCATGTTAAATCCGCTAATAAAAACAGCCGACACGATCACTGCCGATACTTGGCCAGCCGATATTGCGATTCAACTTTCGCATTCAAAGCATGGCACGCGGTTAAGTCGCTGCGAACACCGCGGTCCTTTATATGTGCAAAAGCCTTTTTATCCTGAAGGGCCAGACCACGCACACCTTTATTTATTGCATCCGCCTGCGGGTATTGTTTCTGGCGATACGCTCACTATGAAAGTGAATGTTGAACCTAATGCCGCCGCGCTTATTACCACGCCCGGCGCAACCGTTGTTTATAGAGCGCGTGACGATAACCCAGTTCAACGACAGGTTATTGATCTCAATGTGCAGAGTAATGCAACGCTTGAGTGGTTTCCGTTAGAAACCATTGTCCATAACCATGCCTGCTTTGAAGCTACGACGCTCATTAACATGGAAGCCAATAGTCACTTTTGTGGCTGGGAAATTACCAGCCTTGGGTTGCCCGCAAAAAAACAGCTATTCACTGATGGTCGTTTTCGTCAGCGCTATGAAATTAAAATAAATGGCAGTACGCAATTTATTGATCAAATTAATATTAATGACAGTAATCGAACAGCCTTACTTAACAGTAAAGCCGGCATGCAAAATTATATGATCAATGGTTTTTGCATATTTGGTCCCGTTGATAATCAACAACAAGCAGAAAGCCGACACAGTGATACACAGCTTGAGCGCTTAAGAGCAGAACAACTCGATTGCACACGTGACTGCCAAGTCAGCATTACTCGACTGGGTGATTTCTATGTCGGCCGCTACCTTGGCACCAGTGCCGAACAAGCCAGAAGACACTTCACCCAATGGTGGTCAATCATCCGACAAGAAATGCTTGGCAAAGAAGCCTATTCGCCCAATGTTTGGTTCACCTAAAGGCTATTTGTTTAATCAATTTATATAAACCCATTATTCGTTAACCACCACTTAAGTTATTAGAGTAAACATCGATGGAATTACTACCAAGAGAAAAAGATAAGTTACTTATTTTTACTGCTGCGCTATTAGCAGAGCGTCGCCTCAAACGCGGTGTAAAACTTAACTACCCCGAAGCCATGGCCTATTTAACCCTTGAGATTATGGAAGGTGCTCGTGATGGAAAAAGTGTTTCACAGTTAATGGGCGAAGGAAAAAACATTCTTAGCATTGATCAAGTCATGGACGGAGTCGCCGAGCTTATTCCCGAAGTTCAAGTAGAAGCCACATTTAAAGACGGCACAAAATTAGTCACGGTGCATAATCCTATTATTTAGTCGTCGGCCAATAAAAGCATTACAACAACAGATACAGCGCCACAAACATAAAGCAATACATATAAAAGGTTAAGCCATGAAACCCGGTGAGATGTTTACAGAAAACGATGATATTGAAATTAACGTAGGCCGTAAGACCATAGAGCTGCGGGTTGAAAATCACGGTGACCGCCCTATTCAAGTCGGTTCGCACTATCATTTTTATGAAGTTAATCCTGCACTTAAATACGACAGAGAAAAAGCCCGCGGCTTTCGTTTAAATATTGCCTCAGGCACAGCAGTGAGATTTGAGCCTGGCCAAGACCGCACCATAAAGCTGGTCGAATTCGCTGGCACACGAACAGTATACGGCTTTCGAGGCGAAATTATGGGAGCGTTAGATACTCATGAATAAAGGCGTTTTAAACATCATAGCCATTTTAACTAACCCGCTAACGGCCTCACTCAACCAACAAGGTAATCAATAATGACTAAGATGAATCGTCATGCCTATGCATCCATGTTTGGTCCAACCAAAGGTGACCGTGTTCGCTTAGGTGATACCGCACTTATTATCGAAGTTGAAAAAGACTATACGACCTATGGCGAAGAAGTGAAATTTGGTGGCGGCAAAACCATTCGCGATGGTATGGGACAAAGCCAACTGAGCTCCAGCCATACGCCAGACACTGTTATTACCAACGCACTTATTCTTGACCATTGGGGCATTGTTAAAGCCGACGTAGGCATAAAAAATGGTTTGATTTTTGGTATTGGTAAAGCAGGTAATCCGGATATACAAGATAACGTTGATATTATTATTGGCCCAGGCACAGAAATTATTG